>NJDV01000016.1 GCA_002254765.1 Thermoplasmatales archaeon ex4484_36
GCGGTGGGCCTCCCGGGGAGTTCTTCCTGAAAAGCCAAAGTGAGGTCGCTCAGGTTGTAGACTCTTAGACATCCGAAGGGATCCACGTGGTAGATCCACTCGCCCCTCTTCAGGATCTTCCCGGTGAACCGTTCCTCTATCGCATGTAGGGCACTCATATCCCATAGACCCCCATCTCCCACGGGGAGAGGGGATTCCTCCGGAACCTTCTCCCCCACCCGAGGGCTGGCCTCAAGGGTCACCTCAGTCTCCTCAACAGGCGGGGGGAGGAGCTCCACCTCGGGCATACTCCACTCCCCGGTGTACTGAAGCCAGCCTTCCACCCAGCTTCTCCTCTCCCCGGGTTGAGTCTCCTCCTCCTGGGGTGAGGTCTCCTCCCCTCCCCTGCGAACAACAAATATGGAGACCACTGCCACGGAGCTGATGATCAGTGAGATGGCGATAATAACATACTCAAAACTGTAGACTCCTGGCTTCTTCTCAACCATACAGGAAGTAATCTCACTGAGAGATGATAAATCTTTCGTTTAGCTGCTCTGGGCGTGGAGGTGGAGGGGAGAGGGAGGGGCGGACCCTCATGCCCCCTCTTCAAGCGCCACAACGGCGTACCCGAACTCTCCAAGGGCTATGTGGAGGAGGCCCCCGTCAGCCACAACGTCTATGGGCGGGGATTGAACCGAGCTGAAGTGATGTTCGGTCAGATTGGCGGTTTTTAAGGCGCCCACAACGCTTGTTCCCCGATCATAACCCAGGAGCAGGAGCCACTCCTGTGTATTCAGAACCCGCTCCGTCAGAGTCTGGATCCCAGTAAACATATGGGTAGTAGCAGTTCAGAATGTAGAGGTCATCCTCCCTGATCCTGACATCTCCCCAGAAGGGGAGAGGGAGTGCAGCTTCCCTCTCAACGGATGTGGGGCTCACAGCATAGATGTTTACCCAGTAGCTCTCATCAACCCACGACATGGTGACAATCCTGTCGCCGTCCCACGTCAACACCCATCCCTTCATGGTGCCCACAGAGGTCTTGTTACCGCTTAGCAGGTCAACATAATAAACCCTGCTGGTGTAGTCGCTCCCCCAGCTACGGTCCACCTCCACACTGTACAGGCCGCTCTTTAAGGGGCATAACGTCTCATAGAGCCCAATATCCAGTTCATACTCCTCAACCACAATCTCCCCAGATGTGTAGTTCACCAGATAGACAGTCAACCCTCCGGCCTCACCTCCACCCTTATCGCTGGGTTCGCCCTCCTCATCATCCTCATCCCGGGGTTCGCTCTCCTTGTAAACCGGGTAATAGCGGTAGGGGTCTTCTCTGAGAAGCACCCTTCCGTCGCTGAGCTTCAGTATCCAGGTGATCGGTGCGGAGAGCTCCGCGGTATCGCTCACCTGGGGCACCCCCTCCACAATCTCTATGAGGACAATGGTCGTCGGGGGAGGACTCTCCTCGCCACTCATCTCATAAATGTAATAGCGGTAGTAGGTGGGGGAGCATATAAGAAGCACCCTATCCCCAGCGGAGAAGGCCTTCACCCCCCACCATTTTACCGAGGAGTTCACCGGCAGGGAGATCTGCAGCGGTGGTTCCCCCCGGGGCATGTATCTGAAGTAGTGCTCTCCCAGAACCTCAACCAGCGCCCCCACTCCTCCTGAAAGCTTCAGAAGATCGTAGTAGTTCTCGGTGATGGGCAGGACATCCGCCAGTCTGGGGGTGTCCCCGGAGATGTCAACGGATATGCAGAGCCTCTCAGAGGTCCCAAGGATATATTCCCCCACTGTCCTGCTCCTTCTCAATACGTCGGGTGAGTTCACCTTCCCCCAGAGGCTGAGCTCTCCCTCCTCCGTGGAGTATTTGACAAAGAGAAGGCCCTTTCCTCCTTCGGAGGGCCAGTAGTGCTCACGGTAGGGTATGATGAGAAGGGAGCGCTCCTTAAGAAGTGTGATCGCCTTAGGCTCCCAGAGAGCTTCAGATGTGGAATAGCCCTCTCCGATGGTTATAGTGTCCTGAAGAACGGGGTTCTCGGGGTCGGTAACATCAAAGAGATAGATGGAGACCCTGATGCCCTCGGTATCGTTCACTCCCACTGCAACTATGTGATTGCCTATGACCTCCATATGCTCAACCCACCCGGGTATCTCAAGGACGCTCTTCAGCTCCGGCTGTGTAGGATCTGAAAGATCCACGATCCTCAAGGGATCAGGCGCATGGGGCAGATGTATGAGGTACAGCCTCTTCTCGGAGAACCTCACTGCCATGAGGTTACCTGCCTCATCCACTGCCAGACTGCCTATCACCTTCAGCCTGTCCGGGTTCCTCACGTCAATGATCTTAAGGTATGAGGTGCCATCCCCCCTCCAGCTCCGTCTATGGGTAATCATTCTCAAGGTACCCCCGTAGTAGTCCATCTGGTATTTGTCCCACAGGGAGCCCTCAAAGGTGATGCTGCCCCTGAGCTTTATCTCTCCGCTCTTATCTGATATGTCCACGTAATGCACAGTTGTCCTCTCAATGAAGTCCTCACCTCTCTCGTCCCAGTGGAAGTATCCTGTGGCCACAAAAATGGCATCTGATATGGCGTGGACCTGAACGCTCTCACCCCCTAAGGTCAGGTTATCCACAACCCCAAGCCTCTCGGGCGAGGAGAGATCTATTGAAGATATAAGGACTTCTCTTTCGGGCTCTTTGTAATACCCCACCCCCTCTCCCTCAACTTCACCCCCTCCCAGAGCGACTTCCCCCTCCCTCACATCCATCGCGTAAATAGGGTAATAATAGGGGTAGAGGAGCGTTGCGATGTACAAGGTGTCCCCGACAAGCCTGCTGACAGAGGCCTGACCCGCAACTGTTATGTATTTCACCACACGGATATTTCCTTCGTCCTTCAGGTTGAGAACAGCCACCAGGGTAGATGGCCCTCTGTAGTAATTCCCATAAAGTACCACAACGGCAAGTGGCTCGTGGACGTACATCTCAACGGGGTGCCCTTTAAGGTTCAGGTAGGAGACCACCTTTAGGTCCTCGGGGTCAGATACATCAACCACCACAAATCCCCTGTAGCAACTGAGAATATAGAGGTGGTCCCCGGAGAGCTTCACGATGTCACCCTCTTCAACAGCTCTCTTCCACTCTCCGTCAGAGTCCCGGTCGTCCGACCCCTTCGCCTCCTCTCCAAGGATAGTGGCCCCCTCCCCAGCCCCCGATGATGGCCCTTCGGAGCTGTAGGTCCCGTTGGCGATGCCGCTTTTTATCTCATTGAGCTCGCTCTCGCTGAGGGGTTCAAGATCAGGGGAGAACAGCTCGAGCTCCTCTTCTTGAACCTCCCCATCATATTGAATCCAGCTCTCTACAGACTCCTCCGAGAGGAACACACCCCCGCCACTTTCTTCCTCTTCGGTGTACTTGAAGCTGCTCTCCTTGATATCGCCTATGGAAAGAACTGCCACTATAGCCCCTGTGACTAAGATAACAGCAATCGCGAAGATGAGTACCTGTTTTTTCATGGGTTCCATTTAAATCACCTGCCGTTTACCTCACTGGAGTGGGTGCCATATAAACTTTTTGTAACTGGGTTTGGAGTGCCAAAAAAATAAGATATAGTGTCGTCATATAACCCCCGGCGGTGCAAAATGCGACCTGAGTGGTGTGACGAGCTTATACTTGGGGCCCTTGCCAAGGATTCTCCCTTCGGAGATATAACCACACGCCTTCTGGGTGCGGGCAAGAAGGAGGCTAAGGGAGTGCTATTTCCCCGGCAGAGGTGCACTCTTTTCGGTGTTGAATGCGCCAGAAGAACATTCCAGCTCGTGGGGGCAGAATCCAGGGTCCCGGAGGGCATCCGGGAGGGGATGGAAGTGGAAAGGGAGAAGGTGGTTCTTGAGGTGGAAGGGAGGTCGGAGGACCTTCTTCTGGCCGAGCGCACGGCGCTGAACCTCATATCCCACCTCAGCGGGATAGCAACGGCTACCGCTGAGCTGGTGAGGCTCGCCAGGAAGGTAAACCCCAAGGTAATCGTGGCGGCCACCAGAAAGGTGACCCCGGGGATGGGTTTTCTGGAGAAGATGGCCGTTGAGGCAGGGGGGGGCGGCACTCACCGCTTCTCCCTCTCTGACATGGTACTTATAAAGGACAACCACCTGGCCCTCTTGGGTGGAGGAGTGAGAGCTGTTAAGGAGGCCATAGAGAGAATAAGGGATAAGGACCCCTTCCATAAGATTGAAGTGGAGGTGGGCACCTTGCAGGAGGCCCTATCCGCTGTGGAGGCTGGCGCTGACATGATCATGCTTGACAACTTCTCCCCCGCCGAGGCTGAGAGGGCCTACAGGGAGATCAAGAGGAGGAACAGCAATATTCTGGTGGAGGTCTCCGGTGGCATTGACCCGGAGAACATCGCAGAGTATGCTCCGCACGCTGACATAATCTCCTCTGGCTACATAACCCACTCCGCCCCATCGGTGGATTTCACCTTGGAGATCCTCTGAGCTGAGGAATTTTTTATATATCCCTCCCATCCTCTGAGCTGAGGAATTTTTTATATATCCCTCCCATTACCCTCTTGGAGCCCCGGGGGATGTGAGATGGCCGAGAACGTGCTCGTTGACATCGAAAGGAAATGGCAGAGGATATGGGAGGAGAAGGTGAGGTGGGAGGCGGAGAGAGATGAGACGCGGGAGAAGTTCTTTCTCATCTTCGCCTACCCTGGAATTTCTGGCTACCTCCACGTGGGCCACATGAGGGGCTTCACATACGCTGACGTGATCTGTCGCTACAAGAGGCAGAGGGGCTACAGCGTCCTCTTTCCCGTGGGATTTCACGCCTCTGGCCTGCCAGCCATATCGCTGGCGAAGAGGATTCAGAGAGGGGACCCCTCCACAATAGAATATCTGAAAAGAAACGGCTGCCCGGAGGAGGAGATTGAGAAGCTCAAGGACGTTAGCTACCTCATTGATTTCTTCTCAAAGGTGTACATAAACGACTACTGGAAGAGGTTCGGCTTCACAATAGACCTCTCCCGGGCGATGTCCACAGTATCCCCGGGGTACAAGCGCTTCATAACCTGGCAGTTCCTGAAGCTGAACCAGAAGGGGCTTCTCACAAAAAAGCCCCACTACGCCCCCTACTGCCCAAACTGCGGGCCGGTTGCGGTGGACCCCTCCCAGACCGACGTCTCCGAGGGGGGAGACGCCGATGTCCTGGAGTACTCACTCCTCCTCTTCGAGGGGCCGCAGCAGCTCATCCTCCCCGCCGCAACGCTGCGGCCTGAGACCCTCTTCGGCGTGACCAACATGTGGCTGAACCCGGATGTGGAGTACGTGGTGGCGGAGGTGGATGGAAGAGGGTGGCTTCTCTCCCGGGAGGGCTACGTCAAACTCAGCTATCAGATGGGTGATGTTGAAGAAGTGGGAAAGATAAAGGGCTCCGAGCTCATAGGGAAGAGCTGCCGGGTGCCCTATACCAACAGGGAGGTGCCTATACTTCCTGGACCCTTCGTGGACCCGAAGGTGGCCACGGGGGTGGTCATGTCCGTTCCCGCCCACGCCCCCTACGACTGGATAGCCCTTGAGGACCTTAAGGGGGAGCTGAGAGAGGGGGAGGACCCATGGGGACTTAAGAGCGTGGTGGAGGGGATTATGCCCATAACCATCATAAAGAGCCGCAAGTACCCCATGGAGGATCCAGCAGGTCATCTTGTAAAGAGTGAACGACCTCTGTATGGACTATGCAGGGCTTAAGGTCTCCGAGATCAAAGACACCCTGAAAGTGGACCTGGAAAAGAGATCAAAGACACCCTGAAAGTGGACCTGGAAAACATCGGGCTCATCAGGCCCTTCTACGACTTTTCAAAGGAGGTTATATGTCGCTGCGGGGAGAGGGTTGTGATCAAGAGGATTGAGAACCAGTGGTTCATAAGGTATTCGGACGAGGAGCTCACCGAGAGGTCAGTGGAGCACACCGAGAGGATGATGATATATCCAGAGGAGTACAAGAGAGAGCTCCCCGGGGTGCTGGAATGGTTCTCTGACAGGGCGTGCATACGCCAGGGCTCCTGGCTTGGAACGGAGTTTCCCTTCGCAAAGGGATGGATCATTGAGCCGATATCGGATTCAACCCTCTACCCCGCCTACTACATCGTTTCAAAGTATGTGAACTCCGGTGAACTTAAGGTGGAGTGGATGGATGAGAGGTTCTTTGACTACGTCTATCTTGGAAGAGGGGAGATAAGTGATTTTCCGGAGGAGAGGAGGGGGGTTATTGAGAAAATAAGAAGAGATTTCCTCTACTGGTATCCGCTGGATATAAACCTGGGGGGGAAGGAGCACAAAACGGTACACTTCCCCGTCTTTCTCATGAACCACGTTGCCATAATGCCTAAATGGGCATGGCCCCGGGGAATCTTCGTCCACTGGTGGGTGACCCAGAAGGGCGGTGAGAAGATCGCCAAGAGCAAGGGTGGGGCAGAGCCCATACCAGAGGCCATCGCCCACTACGGCGTTGACTCCATGAGGCTCTACTACTGCCACGTGGGCTCCCCGGAGATGGATGTGGAGTGGAGGGAGGAGGTGGTAAGCGACTACCAGAGCAGGCTCCTTAAAATACTCAACCTGGTGAGAGAGATTATATCTGGCGGGGGGGAGGGGGGGGAGATGGACGACTACCTGAGGGCCGCTTTAGCTAAGAGGTTCTCGGAGTACCTGGATGCCATGGAGAACTACGCCTTAAGGGAGGCCGCCGGGACCGTCTATTACCAGACGTATCAGGATTTAAGATGGTATCTGAGAAGGGGTGGCGGGGGCGGGGAGGCCTTCAAGGAGGCCGTGCGCACCTGGGCGAAGATGATGATGCCCTTCACCCCCCACCTTGCTGAGGAGCTGTGGGAGATGGCTGGGGGAGAGGGGCTGGTCTCCCTCTCCCGGACCGGTGAGGTGGAGGCCTACGACCAGGGAGTGCTGGCCAGGGAGGAGTACCTAAAAGGACTCCTCGAGGACATCTCCCACATAAGGAGAGCCACGGGGAGGGAGGGGGAGCGGATCGTCCTCTACACAGCCCCCGGGTGGAAGTGGGAGGCGCTTGAGAGGCTGATGCGGATGAGGGAGGAGAAGGGGCGGGTGGACCCCGGGAGGGTAATAAAGGAGTTCTTGGAGAAAGAGGAATTAAAGGACAAAAAGAAGGTGGTCCCCCAGATTATAAGCAGATTGGCCAAGGATGTCATGAGGATGAAGGAGGAGGACCGGCAGAGGTACCTCAGCTTCAGGGATGAGAAGGATTTCCTGAGGAGGAGCATTCCCTTTACCGGTCGGGGGAGGTTGTCATCTTCATCCCGGCCGTGAACATCAGAGAGGCCAGGTCAAGACTGCCAGAGGAGATCTCGCGCTATCTGGCATCCACCCCTGACCTCCCTCCACTTCAGGAACTGGGCTTTCTGGAAGGGGTTGAGGAGGATGATAGCATGGTGGTCTTCATCGAGGACCTCCTCAGAGAGGCGGGGATAGACTTCTTCTTTGAGGAGGATGACCTCTAGAACTCTGGATAAAACCCTTCCAGGTGCTCAAAGACCTTCCTTGTCGCCTCCAGGCTGCTCATCTTCTCAGGCCATATGATGGAGTCCACCAGACCCTCCTTTTTAAGCCTCTTAAGCAGCTTCTCGGTGTGGATCTTGGCGATGGTGTAACAGTCCGGATTAAGCTCCCTTATGTACCTCGCCGTCAGATAGACCTCGTGCTCGTCAGGTATAGTAATCAGGGCTACCTTCGCCCCGGAGATGCCTGCTTTCCTTAAAGCCTCCTGGTCTGTACCGCTGCCGTATATCACGCGAATGCCCCTCTCCTCAAGGCGTCTCACCTTGTTGAGGTCCTTCTCGATCACCGCAACATCCTTTCCCGCGAAATCAAGAATGGTGACTATCTTCGACGACGTCCTCCCGTAACCCACCACCACCGTGTGGTTCTGCTGAAGCACCGAGGTCGTTCTATCCCGGGTGAGATATCTGACGGCGAAGGGAGAGGTCATGATGGAGAAGATTGACATGAAGACTATCGCCAGAAGTACGGTCTCATTAAAAATGCCGTATCTGTAGCCTATGGAGGCCGCTGCAAGTGTTGCGCTCATCTGCGGCCAGAAGGTCACCCCCAGGATAACCCCATCCCTCACACCTCCCTTTTTCATTTTCGAATAAATAACCCCAGATGCAACCTTAACGCACACCAGAGTAACTATCAAGGATATGAGAAAGAGAAGGGAGGTGTGCCCCTCTATCAGTATGGTGGTGTCAAGGGACATGCCGAGTACTATGAAGAAGACAGGGATCAAGAGACCGTGACCCAACCCGTGAAGTTTCTCGTAAAGGGGCCCCCGGGGTATGAACTCTCCAAGGGCCACACCGACTATGAAGGCGGCGACTATGCCGTGCAGTCCTATGAGCTCTGAGAGAGCCACCACCGCAATTAGGGTCAGGAAGACGAACTTCATGTCGCTCTCCCGGGGCTTGCGGGTCCTCCTCTGGAAGTACCTCTTCACAAGATGGGGAATCAGGTAGAAGACCAAAAGGAGAAAGAGCGTGATCTCAACGAAGAATAGATAAAGCTCCCCCGGGGCAGTTTTATACTTCAGCATAATTCCTAGAAGCACCAGGCTCGATGTGTCAAGTATCACAATGGCGGGCACGATTACGTGCCCGTAGCTCTTTTTGAGGGCAGGGGCGGAGTTCACTATGGAGACGATCTCCGCAACGGAAGAGGACATAAGGACTGCTCCGAGAAGGAAGTTCGTGACGGGAGGCTGTCCGAAGAGAAGACCGAGGAGATAACCGCCTGCAAAGCAGACAGCCCCGAAGATCATGGACATCAGAAGAGAACTCCTTAGGGACCTCTCCACCATGGCGTGTATCTCAAGCCCCGCAAGGAAGACCAGAAGAAGGAGTCCCAGATCGCCTACGAACTGAAGGGGCTCTGTGACCTCTATCTTGAGAAAACCGTGGGGGCCTATGAGCATGCCCGCGAAGATGTAGAAGGGGATGTAGGCCACCTTCAGCCTGCTGAAGAACTCCGGGATGACAAAGGCTATGAGCAGAATTACGGAGAAGATGAGGAATATGTCCTCCTGCGGGTTGAGTGAGAAGTTCATGAGAGCATCACCAGGGCCGAGGTGGATCTGAGGCAGGATAAGGCCTACACCCTTTTAAAACCCATCTCTCCGGGAAGCTTTTTTAACTGTTGAGGATTTCTAAAGCGTTAAAAGTCGGAGGGATACTGGATGAAGGCCTGCATACTGGCCGCCGGTGACGGCACGAGGATGTGGCCCCTGACGGAGGGAAGGCCCAAGCCGCTTCTTCCCGTTGTGGGCCGACCCATAATAGTGAGGCAGATAGAGCTTCTGAAAGAGGCAGGGGTGGAGGATATCCACATCCTCCTCGGCCATCTCTCCGGGGAGATCGTGGACAGCCTGGGAGATGGAGAGAGGTGGGGGGTTCAAATCAACTACATCTATCAGAAAGAGAGGCTAGGCACCGCCCACGCCATAGGGATGTTCAGAGACGTGATGGAGGAAGATTTCCTCTGCATAAACGGCGATGTGCTTGTGAAAAGGGGGGTTCTGGAGGAGCTTATAGGGTTCCACCGGGGGAGGGAAGGTGTCTCCGTGGTTCTGAAGGAGGTGGAGGACCCCAGAAGTTACGGTGTCATTGAGGTGGAGGGGGAGAGGGTCGTCAGGATCCACGAGAAGCCCGCCAGGCCCCCTTCAAAGCTGGTGAATACCGGGGTCTACATCTTCAGCCCTGAGATCTTCTCATACATAGAGAGGACCCCCCTCTCACCCCGGGGGGAGTATGAGATCACCGACACCCTTCAGATGCTGGCCGGAGAGGGGAAGCTCTTCGCAGCGGTAACGAAGAGGTTCTGGATGGACGTTGCCACTCCCTGGGACCTCCTGAAGGCCAACGAGGTCTTCATAAAGGAGCTGAAGGGGGAGATAAAGGGATCCGTTGAGGAGGGTGTGCATATGGAGGGGGAGGTTTTCGTGGGGGAGGGAGCAAAGGTTCGCTCAGGGACCTACATAGAGGGGCCCGTCTACGTTGGTGAGGGGTGTGAGGTGGGGCCCAACGCCTACCTGCGCCCAGGAACGGTGCTGGTGAAGGACGTGAGGGTCGGGGCGGCCTCGGAGGTCAAAAACTCCGTTGTAATGGAGGGGTCCAAGATACCGCACCACAACTACGTGGGGGATTCGGTTATAGGGCGGTGGTGTAACCTAGGCTCCGGCACCAAGGTTGCCAACTTAAGGCACGACCGGGACACTGTGAAGGTCATCCTAAAGGGGAAGAGGCTGGACACCGGGAGGAGAAAGTTCGGCGTTGTGCTGGGAGACAGGGTCAAGACGGGAATAAACACCTCCCTCAACGTGGGAACAATCCTTGGTGTGGGCTGCGTCACCTATCCGGGGGCAAGGGTGAGCGGGACCTATCTATCAGGCAGTGTTATAGAATAGGTGGTGGAATTGCTTTTCATGGCCTTTGAGGGCGATATAGCCTCCATGAACATTCGGGAGAGGCTTCTTCAGATGGGTAGGTGGGAGAGGGTGGGGGAGGTGGAGGGGAACCCCTCCTACACCTCGGGCGAGGTGGGGCTTATCACCCTTAAGGGAGAGCACCTCTACAGAGAGGACCTGGACGCCCTCTTTGAGGTGCACAACCCCGGGGGTTACCCACTTCTTGTGATCCTCTCCCGCCACAGCTCCGCCTCCCGCATACCCACCCTCACCCTGCACCCCACCGGAAACTTCAGCGAGGCCCTCTACGGAGGGAGGTGCAGGGCCCTCTCCACCTCAGCACCCCTTCCCATGAGGGAGACTCTACGATCCTTAAGGAGATGGGCGGAGAAGTTGGGTCTTGAGCACAGGGTTTCCTACGAGGTGACCCACCACGGGCCACTTATCAGAACCCCCCACTTCTTCGTGGAGATCGGCTCGGACGAGGAGATGTGGAGGAGGGAGGACGCTGCTGAGGCCATAGCCGGGGCTCTTCTTGAGACCTTCCCCGGCACCTACAGAGAGCCGGAGGGGGTTGAAGTGGCCGTTGGGGTGGGCGGGGGCCACTACGCCCCCAGATTCACAGATATCGCCCTGAAAAGAGCTGTAGCCTTCGGGCACATGCTCCCCGAGTACGCCCTTCAGGAGGCCATCTCCTCTCCAGAGGTGATAGAAGAGATGGTGAAGAGGACCCCCGGGGCGGCTGTGTGCTACACTCATTCCACCGGCAGATCCAAGGAACTTGTGAGAAGGGCGGCCGGTATCATTGCCCAGATGGGGCTTGAGATCCGCTGACCACCTCAAGCAGCCTCTCCACTATACCCCCAAAGAGCTTCTCCATCTCCTCCCCGCCCTCACTCAAAACCTTCTGGATGCCGCCATCACCCGCTTCTACCACTTTGGGGTTCATCGGTATCCTCCCCAGAAATGGCACATCCATCTCCTGCGCCACCCTCTCACCCCCTCCCCTTTTGAAGATGTAGGTTATCTTTCCACAGTGGGGGCAGACGAAACCGGACATGTTCTCTATGAGCCCCAGGACGGGAAATTTGAGTTCCCTGGAGAACGATATGGCCTTCCTGGCGTCCAGCAGGGAGACCTCCTGGGGAGTTGTGACGACCACAGCGCCGTCCCTTCGGGGAAGAAGCTGTGCAATGGAGAGAGGCTCATCCCCGGTCCCCGGGGGCAGGTCTATGATCAAAAAGTCCCTCCTACCCCAATCAACATCCTTAAGGAGCTGACGGATGGCCTTCATCTTCAAAGGGCCCCTCCATATTATCGCCTGGTCGCTTCTTTCAAGCATAAAGCTCATTGAGACCACATCCAGGTTCTCCAAGGCGGGGTATGGGAGGATCTTGCCGCTGCCTGTCACAGAGAGCCTCTCACCCTCAACTCCCAACATGAGGGGGACATCGGGACCGTGCAGATCTGCATCCAGGATCCCCACCCTGTAGCCTCTTCTGCTGAGGAAGTAGCCTAAGAAGACGGCCACGGTGCTCTTGCCCACACCGCCTTTTCCGCTCATGACGGCTATGAGATGGTCTACACCCTTCAGGTTCTCAGCCAGCTCCTCCTCTTCCCTCCTCATCTGAACGAGCTGGGCGAGCCTTTCCCTCTGTTCCTCTTTGGATGTCATGGGGGGTGGGAGGGGGTAACCCACCATTAATATTTCGGCGAAAAGATTCCCCACCCCCAATCCTCAGCGGGCCATCCGCTGTGAACGGTCAGCACCTCTGCGCGATATTTCGCATTCCTCAGAAAATAATATTATGCACTATTGTAATGACCACACTGCCCGAAGGTGGTATCAGATGCGGATAGGTATACTAGGCTGCGGCTTCATAGGGACAACGATAGCTAAGACCCTAGAGGGGCACCCAAAGGTCACCGCCATAAACCTCTTCGACATAGATGACAGCAAATCCAAGGGCCTCTCCCTCACCGTTGAGGGGTCCCGCTACTTCCCCTTTGAGAGGTGGGAGGAGTTCATAGAGGAGTCCGACCTTGTTGTGGAGGCTGCATCCCACCGGGCCGTTGAGACCTATGCAAGGGAGACCCTGAAGAGGGGAAAGGACATCATGATCCTCTCTGTGGGGGCCCTGGCCGATGACGCTCTCTGGGAAGATATGAAGAGGCTGGCGGAGGAGCGGGGCGGGAGGATCTTCATACCCTCCGGCGCCATATCAGGGATCGACGGCATAAAATCGGCATCTCTGGGCAGGATAGAGGAGGTGGTTCTGACCACCATAAAGCCCCCCAAGGGCCTGAAGGGCTCGGAGGTCCTAGCGGGTATGGGACTCAATCTGAATAAGCACACCTCCCCCGTCACGGTCTATGAGGGGCCAGCTAGGGAGGCGGTGAAGCTCTTCCCCCAGAACGTTAACGTTGCTGCCACCCTCTCCATCGCAGGGATAGGCTTCGACAAGACCAGGGTGAGGATCGTGGTGGACCCAGCAGCCACCACAAACAGGCACGAGATCTATGTGAAGGGGAGGTTCGGGGAGATGCACATCGTTCTGAAAAACGTTCCCTCCATGACCAATCCGAAATCCTCCTACCTCGCACCGCTCTCAGCCATAGCCACCATAGAGAAGATCTTAAGCGGGGTCTACGTGGGCACGTGAGGGATTCCATGGAGAGCGTCATCATCGGCAGGGTCCATCTTCCGGCAGATGCCACCATAGAGCCCCCAGAGGGCCCCATCACCCTCCCCCCGGGGGAGATCGCTTCGCTTCGACTCAGAGCAAGAGGGGTGGGATGGGAAGGTGAGGTGGAGACCGAAGGCGACTTTGAGGGGGCCGAGCTTGAAGGGGAGGAGCTTACCATCCGCTTAAGAACCCCGATGGAGGAGGGGACCTTTCTTGTTCAGCTCCTGTGGGAGGGCGGGGAGGTTCTCGTCCCGGTCAAGGTGAGAAGGGAATTTGTGAACGTGGAGGGGCTCTCCTCAGGTGAGAAGGGCGCTGAAGTTGTGCTCTCAGGCCCGGAGGGGAGGAGGGTCCGGGGAGAGCTCACGGTGACCCTTGAGGGGGAGGGGGAAGAGGTGCTCTCAAGGTGGAGAAGGAGGGTTGCTGTGAAGGGGAGCTTCAAGGTCAGCGTCCCTTTGGACCTGCGAAGGAGGGGGGCAACACGGATAAGGGCCACCTTCTCAAGGGGGGAGATAAAATCCGAGAGGGTGCTCAGACTGAGAGAGGAGAAGCCCACTGTGGAGGAGGAGACCCCCACGGAGGCACCCCAACCAGAGATCACGAAGGAGGAGGCCCCCAAAGAGGAGGAAAGACCCCATGAGGCCCGGCTCAGGGTCTCCCTCCACCTCCCGGAGGGCTCCGCGGAGGGGCTGTACCCCTCAGAGAGGGTCGCCCAGGTCTTCAAGGTCGGACCGGTGACCGTAAAGAGGCTCTCCTCCCCCACCCTGCTCATTGAGGGCTCCTCTGAGGAGAGGGATATAAGAAGCGCCCTCTTCACCCTTCTCTATCTGAGCGACGAGCAGCGGGCCCGCTGGAGGGAGCTTCTGAAGGTCGTTGAAGGGCTCACCTCCATCTACGGTGCCAAGGAGGGCGAGAAGGAGGAGTGGTTCGTCAAAAGGATCAGCGAGGTGGCCTCCGGCTCCTCCGAGGCGCTTGAGAGGGTTTCAGAGAGGGTTGAGAGGGAGCTTAAGGCGCTGAGAAATCTGAAAGTGAGGGATGAGAGGGAGGCCCTTGAAGACCTCCGCAGGGCTCTCGGAGCGTCGAGAGAGGAACTTAAGGAGGCACTGGATGGTCTGAAGGGGAATGTGGACCTCTGTCAGCCCAGGAGAGGAGGTTCATCAAGGGCGCTGTGGAGGCAGTAGAGAGCACCCTGAAGCGGCTGGGGAGGATCCAGGCCCTTGTCTCAGATATCATCTCCAGAAACAGACAGAACCAGCCCGTCAGGGAGGCCCTGCGCTCCCTCTCCCTTCTGGAGGCTGAGCTTGAAGGGCTCGATGGGAGGACCTTAAAGAGCGGGGAGGCGGCCTCAGGGCTTCTGAGGATCAGGTGCGGCTCCGGCAAGCTCTCCCTCCACCTCGCCTTCCACCTCTCCTCCAACCTCGCCCTGAGAAGGCCCATTGCCAGCTACAGCGGGGGTGCCCTGAAAACGGAGAGCTTCACCGTTGAGGGTGAGCAGACCATCCCCGTGGTTGTGGAGCTCCTCAAAGGTCCGGGGGGAGAAGAGGCCCGCATGGAGATAACCCTGGTACCCGAGCTCCCCCCGCTGATTAAGGAGCTTGAGCTGAAATGAAGGCTTCCCAAGTAGAAAAGAGTTAAAAAAGAGCAGAGAATCCCAAAGCGGAGGCGGTGCCTTGGAGAAGAACATAAGGGAGATGGCCGCTGAGGAGTATCTCAGGTGGAAGGCTTACATAAGAAGCGGCCCCGGGGTGCTTGAAGGGGAGGGGAGAAGGAAGTTCCGCTCCGGCCTCTGGAGAAGGGATGGCGTGGACCTGACCCTCCTTCTGGGTGAGAGGGCCGAGGAGCTTGAGGGAGACGGCGCCTTCACAACGGCCAGAGCCAGGGTGAGGGTGGGGCGTCTCATCAAAAGGGAAGAGGAGCACATAATATTGAGATCTGTGAAGCCCACAGAGAAGCTCCTTGAGCTCGTAGAGGAGAGGTTTCCTCACTTCCACCTCCCCTCCTCCCTTCCTGTGGAGCGCCACCTCCTCCCACTGTACATGATTCTGAACCTCCCCCCGGCCCAGGGCCTGGGCCTTGGAGGGGAGGGGAGTATGCCCTCGGCTGAGGAGCTTCTGAGGGCCCCGGAGGGGGCCGGTGGAGGCGAGGATTGGAGGGCGGCCTACTTGAGGAGGTCGGATGAGGCCTTCAGAGCTGGCAGGTGGAGAATCAGAGACTTCAGGGGGGTCTTCCTCTTCCTTCTGAAATCCAAAGAGGAGGAGTCTGAGAGGCTTCTTAGAAGCGAGGACTTTCTCTCCTTCGTCCGAAAGGGCTTCTGAAATCCAAAGAGGAGGAGTCTGAGAGGCTTCTTAGAAGCGAGGACTTTCTCTCCTTCGTCCGAAAGGGACTGCACCCGCTTCTTAAGGGGGCCTTCGAGAGGGCTGCCGCCTCCCCCGGCAGCGCCAGAGAGACCCTCTTCAAGGAGCTGGCCACAACCCCTCTCTCAAGGCTGAGGCTCTGGTTCATCGACATTCTGGGAAGAAGAGGCAGCCCGGAGGCCAGGGATCTGCTGGAGAAGTTCCAGCTCTACTCCATGGACTGGAGGGAGAGGGCAAGGGCGGAGGAGGCACTGAGGAGGATTGAAGGTGAATGAGGAACTCTCAAGGATCAGAGCTAGAATAATGAACTGCACCGCCTGTCCACTTCATGTGGGCAGGAAGAACCCCGTGCCGGGGGAGGGGCCAGCGGATGCCCCCCTCCTGCTTGTCGGGGAGGCCCCGGGGAGAGAGGAGGATGAGACTGGAAGGCCCTTCGTTGGAATGGCGGGGAGGCTTCTTACGGAGATGCTCAAAGAAGCCGGTGTTCCCCGGAGCTCCGTTTACATAACCTCCGTTATAAAGTGTCGCCCCCCCGGGAACAGAAACCCTAAAAAGGGGGAGATAGAGGCGTGCAGAGGATACCTGCTGGAGCAGATAGCTGCGGTGAGACCTGAGGTGGTGGTGCTGATGGGGAATGTGGCCTTAAACTCCTTAAAAGAGGTGTGGAAGCTCCCCGGGGGGAACATAGGAGAAATCAGCGGGGAGTTGTATGACAGAGGAGACTTCAAGGTGCTTGTGACGTATCATCCCGCCGGGGTGCTGAGGGACAGAAGGAGAAAGAGGCCTCTTTTCGTCTCCCACATCCGGCTGGCGGAGGAGGCGGTAAAGAAGAGGGGGGAGGGGTGGCTGGGGCTGAGACTTGAAGAGTTTGAGGGCTAGAGTAGAATATATATGGAGCTGCAATCTTCTCTTCTCTGCATGAGGATTAAGCTTCTTCTCCTTGCCCTGGTAGTCCTTCTGCTTGTGGC
>NJDV01000017.1 GCA_002254765.1 Thermoplasmatales archaeon ex4484_36
ACTGTGTATGCGGTGGAGTTTTCCTCCGGTGTTCCGCGAAATGTCACCCTGATCATCATGTTGTCCCCTTCTTTGGTACTGGTTATCCTTACGATGTCAAAGGATGGCTTGCCATCTCTGTGATAGATGTAATCGCTGCCGGAGGTCTCCCACCAGATTTCGTCCTCCTCTGGATCAGTGTAATCCTTGTTCACATCACCTTCCGTAAGGGAGTAGAGGGAGGGCTTCGGTGTCACGTTAATATAAACCCAATCCTTCGCTTCATATTCACCATCAAGGATTGCCAGGTGAAATTAAGCTCATCCCCGTCGGGGTCCTCTCCGCTTCCCAGGAAGGCTACTGATGTTCCGGTTTCCACCTCCGTGGGCAGAAGGAGTTCATTTATGGAGGCTGTGGGGGGGTCGTTTACAGGGGTCACTGTCAGGTTTATGTCCGCATCCACGTAGTACTCGCCGTCACTAGCCCTCACCGTGAAATTCAGAGTGCCGTAGGCGTTCTCTCGCGGGGTTATTGTGAGATTTCTTCCCTCACCTGTGAGGGCCACATCTGCGATCTCCGTTCCGAAAGACTCCCCCTTCTCCTCTCCAGCGTAATAGAGCGTATAGGAGAGTTCGTCCTCGTCGGGGTCATAGAACACCTCATCCAGTGCCATCTGATAGTCCCCTGAATCCTCCTGAAGGGTTATCTCGCCTGTGAATCCTGCCGAGACCTCAGGTGGCCTGTTGTATTGAAGAACCGTCACTATGACCCATGCCGTGGCCTCCTCGCTCTCGTTGTCCCTCACAGTAACGGTTATGTTGTACTCACAAAACCAAACATCGCGTAGTGTTTCCTCATTCATTTCCCTCCAGCAAACCCTCCAACAAAAGGAGCATTTTTCTTTAAGAAGATTTCTTTTCAGTATTTATATGTTACCCCGGGGACCCCTTTGCTCAGAGGGGTTCCCGCCGTTGTTCCGGGATGGAGAAGACGCTGAGCTCCCACACAAAGCATAAATAGTCGTTAGGATAAACTTCACCTGCCCCCGCTTGCGAAGGGGGCGGTGAAGAGTGAGCCGCCCTGCAAGGGTGGGGGTACAGGATGCCCCATGGGTTCCGGGGGGACCACCGATGTGTCATCATGGAATGACCTTCCGGCCAACCCGGGCGTCCAACAAGCCCCCGGCCGGGTCATTCCCGCTGAAGTCGCCTCAAAGGCTTTTATGATGCGGGATGTTGACGTCGGGGGACAGCTACTCCCCAATAATTTTCACTATTATCTTTCTCTCCCTTGGCCTGGTGTCAAGTTCAACAAATACAATCTGCTGCCAGGTCCCCAGAACGGGTCTTCCACCTGAAATGGGAAAGGAAAGGTCTGGTCCCAGGATCGATGCTCTCACGTGTGAGTGCCCATTATCGTCATGCCATTTGAGGTGATGCTTATACTCTATCCCCCTCGGAACAAGTCTTTCAAGCGCCCGGGGAAAATCCTCCAACAGCCCCTCCTCATATTCAATGGCTACTATAGCCCCCGTAGCCCCCGGAACGAATACTAGACCTATACCCTCTCGGACTCCCGACTCTTCCACTGAGGATGTTATTCTGCCTGTTAGGTCCACCATCTCCACCTCACCGCCGGTTTTGAAGGTGATCTTCTTCTCATAAACGGTCATAGAACCACCTGCTTGAGAGAGATGACAGGCCCTTATATATCCTTATCCCACACGCCGGTCTACTTCTTGATGGTTCCTCTGTCGAGTATTTCAGCCGCCTTCTCGAAATTGAAGAAGGTGGGCTGGAGGGAATCAGGGAGAGAAATAAGGCTGTAGCTCGTCTCAAAAGGCACTATTCCCTGCTCCTGAAGCGCCCTCAGGAAGGTAGACTCATCCACCTCTAGAGTGGTGAGGTCGGGGTAGAGAGATAAAGTGAATATCTCCTCCGGGCCCGCTGCCATAAAATACTGTGATGTCTTAAGACACACCTCCTCCAGCCGCTCCAGGTGGCTCCCACCCGATCTGTCAATAAATCTTATCCACCTAGCTGACATTACCTCCATCCCCAACTTAAGAGGATTTGTGATGCCAACCGTATGTATAAACCCCCCATCTTCAAAGGTCTTCTTGTATTTGTTAACCACCTGTCTTGAGGTTTTCAAATGATCCGCTATCTTACTGTCACTTAAATCGGGAAAGGCAAGGAGGGCTCCGAATACCTTCCAGCTCATACCGCCGATTTTCGGGAGGGAGCCACTCCCCTCCATTCCACAGACTGCACCCGGCCTTTTCTTATATTTTGTGAGCTCCCAGAGGTCCGCAAGTGACGGGCCGAGGTTGAAGAAGTTGAGTATCGCACTCTGCTCGCTGGGAAAGAGACTCAGACGGGTCTTCACCTCCTCTCTCCCGCTCTCCTCTCTCAAAAACTCTTTCAGCCGAATGTGCTCGCTCACGGCGGTGCTGTAATTCTGAACAAAGCCCATGGTGATGAGGTGCCTTCGGGAGAGGAAAGAGAAGGACCCCATCTGCATCTCCTTTAGGAGACTCTCTGCTTTCTTTTCGTCAATCTCTGAGAGGGGAGAGATGTCCGCGTGGACAACGCCGAAGAGCTCAAATCCCATTTTGAAGAGGCATGGCACCCTTATCTTTTTGTAAAGGTCCCTCCTCTTCAGCCTTCTCTTTATCACATTATATGTAGATTGATTAAGGTTGAGCATCCTGGCTATGTCTTTTTCCTTCATGTACGGATAGCACAGAGAAGCGCAGAGCACCTTCTTCTCTCTTATCGATAGCGGTTTTTCAATCATAAGTAAGAAAAGAGTGACTTTCCTATAAATCATTTGCCCTTTTCTTGTCTTGAAGAGGGACTTGTCCCCCTCAATTGGTTTATCCGGAGCATTTAAATGCAGCCTCTGTTAAGAGATTCGGGGCTTTTAATTCCGTTAAAATAAGAAGGAGAAGGTTAAGTTTATATAATGATTAAAACTACTTCAGCAATCAAGTTAAATTAGGGGGCTTATTGCTCAAGAGGTGATCGAATGAAAGAATCAAGCAGTGGTTGGATAAGGTACGGGATGTACCTGTTTGTGAGCCTGTTTGTCGTGGGATTGCTGCTACCCGCCCTTTCCTCTGGCCAGGGGGCGGAAGGCACTGTTTATGTCCACGTCTTTGACGGCAAGAGTCGACAAGCAATTGTTGGCGCTGGTGTGATACTGGATCACACCCCAAAGGTATATTACACCGATGAGAAGGGCGTTGCAATAATAACGGGAGTGGTGGAGGGATTCCACACCATTACAGTGTTCAAAGATGGCTACGAGACTGTCTACACTAATTTCACCCTCAAGGAAAATGTCACCTATGTGAACATTCCCATGGATCCCGCAAGCCCGCCCTCCACCGGTGTCATAAAAGGTCAGGTCTTCCTTGAGAGCCTGGTAGGAGGGCACATCACCGCCGGCGATGCTATTATAGGTTTTGAATCCCCCAGTGTTGCCCCCACAGGGGAGATCATAGACGTGATGGATACCTCTGACCCCTACACGGGTGAGTTTGTTGTGGAAGTCCCCGCTGGGACATACTATCTCTGGTGCTGGGCCTACTCACACCATGTTGAACACTCCGGTCCAATCACCGTGACCGCGGGAAATGTAACCTACCACGATTTCTATCTTGAGTATGTGGACATGAGCAACTCCGGCCTCGCCGGCAATGTTACTAACGCGGACACCGGGGCTCCAATCGCAGGGGCAACTGTTGTGGCTTACAACGAGGACACCGGTGATGTCCTCTATACAATCACTGACAGCGATGGCTTCTACTTTTTCACTGGACCCTGGGCCGGTAACTACATCGTCGTCGCAATGGCACCTGGATACAATCCCGGCTCAGGCACGGGTGTTGTCTCGTGGGGTCATGTAACGTACGTGGACATCGTCCTGAAGCCTAACGGAACAGGCCAGGATATCTGCTCTGCCCTCTGGGGATTCGTATTCGGAGATGGGATTCCCTTGAACACCGCCCAGGTCTTCACAGACTTCGGTGTCGTAGTCTACACTGACCTCTTCGGCATTGACGGGCTCTACTACATCCCGTGCTTCCCCACAGATGGTTCTCACGTTGTGGGGGCATGGGCGCCAGGATACTACCCCGCTTTCAGCGATATAACCGTGCCGCCTGCCACAATAATGAGACACGATTTCTACTTGCAGAGCGGTAACTACTCAGGAAAAGAGAGCCTGGTGGTCGGAGAGGTTCTCTACACCGGAACTACAAACCCTGTGAACGGTGCGAACATCTACTTCGCCAGTCCCACAACGGGATACGGCGGCGTCTTTTCCTGCCCATCTACCTCCAACCTCTTCTACTTCGCTGTTGTTACCCCGGGGCCCGACTACCTCATCACTCCCACAAAAAGCGGATACACCTACACGGGCTTCACCATTGATGGGGGTCCTGTTAACTCTCCCGGGACCACCTTCACTGTTCCTTCCGCCTCCCTCGTAACCGTGGATCTTTACATGATGAGAGAGGGTGAAAACAAGACGTGCCTATGGGGCTATGTCTATTACCTGACCCTTGGCGGAACACCGGTGCCGGGGGTTCCGGTGAAGCTCCTTATGCCTCCACTCGGTCCCATTGATATTACAAATACGGTGGGAATGTACTATTTCTCCGTGACTCCAGGCACCTATTCAGCAACGCCCCTCGTAGTCCTTCCCGGGGGCGTCATCAGCTATGACTACGCCACATCCTCTTACGGATCGTCGGTATGGAGCGGGACAATCTCCCCGGGGGAGTGCAGGCGCGTGGACTTTATACTCAGATATCATGATGACCCGGACAAGAAATACGGAAGCATAGCAGGGCAGGTCATTGACCTCTCCACAGGAAACCCAGTGGATAACTTTGAGGTGAAAGTCCACACATCATCCGCTGGACCTTATACAATGATGTCAGGTAGCATTGCGTCCGGAACAGGTTATTTCAGCTTTCCTGGACTCACACCCACCTCGGTCACTTGGACGGCAGATGGGGGAGCCACATCCTTCATCTACACGCTAGACCATGTTGAATACTTCACCATAACCCCATCTACTGTAGGGGCACCCACCACCTCCCCCACCCTGCCGATTACCTTCACGCTGAACGGAAACACTGTAGTCTGGATCAACATATATATAAACAAAACCGACCTCAACAAAAAGGCCATTATATGGGGCTACCTCTACGACCCAGTACTCTATCCTATGACGGGAGAATACATCAAAATCATCAACCCTGCTGGCGGAGGAACTGATGTCACGGATTCCTCCGGGAAGTACTTATTCTACGTGACTCCGGGAGCGTACACTGTGACCCCGATCTTGATAGGCGGGGGTACAATAATCTACTATGACTTCAATACGGGATCTTCTGGCATGGCACCGTGGAGTGATACAGTCTCGGCAGGAGAGGTACGCCACGTGGATTTCTATCTGAGAGAGTACAAACCTCCTCAGAACTGCTCTGCTATAGCGGGGATGGCATACATCAATCCCTCCTATCCCCTCTCCGGTGTCTATGTAAAGGCCGACGTGCCCTCCGCACCCTCCTACGGCTTCTATGGATACACAGACGGCTACGGGCACTTCGAGTTCCATCCGCTCTGCCACTACCTTGGAATGTCATGGGACTGGGTTTTCACCGCCGACATGCCAGGCCTCACTTTGGATAGAATAGAATACCATATACTGGGTTCCTCCGGTATCACCACCGTACACAGCCCCTCCTTCACCTTCAACCTCCCGCCCTCATCAATACTCTGGGTGGAGATATATTACAACAAAACACAGCCCTGCAACGGAACGGTATTCGGGAGGATCTATACCCTCTACTCTTATTCCTTTGCTGATGGGGCAACGGTTAAAATCTATGACATCTCCGCCCCCACAACACCAGTGGGCAGTATGGTTACAGGAAGCGATGGCTTGTATACCTTCACGGTTCCAGCAGGCACTTATAAGATTGTGGTGACATTTCCGGGTTATAACACCGCCAACGCTGAAGTTACAATTCCATGTCATGAAAACGTGTACAAACCCTTCTATCTCATTCCAAAGCCCATAGGTCCAATTGAGCCAGTTAAGATTAAGTTTATCTACAAAGGTAACGGAACCCCAGTCGCTAAACTTGGTGTGAACATAGTTGGTATCGGAAATTTTGTAACAGACGAAAACGGCACGATAAACCCAAAAATCTACGCAAAAGGAAACTATTCCATTCATATCCCCGGATTTGTACCATCTACCCCTGATTCCATTGCATCATTCGTTGTGGTGATATCAACAGATGATGATGATGAAGAACTAGCACTAAACCCGGACGGAACTTTGCATCTAAAACCAGGACATCATTATACCACGCAGGTAGTTTTAACTGAACCTGTAGCAGCACCATCAAAAGAGGAGAAAAAGGGAAAAGGGTATTATTCAGGATCAACGGTGGCTGGCGCAGTTATAGCTTCCCTCATCGTGGGGAGCGTCGCCGGGTTTCTTCTCCGGGGCCGCCCGGGAGAGGGCTATATGGGGGAGTAAGGCCCTACTCCTCCCCCTCTACTCCCGCCTGAAAGAGGACGAGATACTGAACAACGAGCTGAGGCAGAGAATACACGAGTTCATAAGAAAGAGACCTGGTGTTAACTTCAGCACAATAAAGAAGGAGCTGAACCTGAACACTGGGGCGCTGCTATACCACCTGAACGTCCTCAAAAGGGAAGAGCTTGTAAAGGAGGAGTCGGACGGGCCATACAAGAGGTTCTACCCGGCAGGGTACCATCCCGTGGAGGATGACACAATGGCAACATCAAGGAAGGTCCTCAAGGCAGTCTATGAGCACCCCGGGGCAACTCAGAGGGAGCTGGCACAGATAACGGGTCTATCCCCTCAGGCCCTCTCCTACCACCTGAGGAACCTCTACTACGAGAGAAAGATAGTGAAAAGCCGCAAGGGAAGGGTGGTGAGGTACTATCCCCGGGAGAACTGAGCCGACACCCCCTCCCCCCTATTTTTTCTTCCCCTTCCTCTTTAACTGTAGCTACCATCAGCCCCTCTCGGGCTTTGGTATCATGCAGAGGAAGATGAAGGGCTCATCTCCAGTGTTTACATAACCGTGGGGCTCATCCGGCGGGACAAAGAGAGCGTCCCCTGGCTGGGCAATTATCCTCTCCTTGTCGGTATAGACCTCACCCTCTCCCGAAAGCACGTAGATCTCGTGCTCCCAGGGGTGGTTGTGAAGTGGTATCTCCCCGCCAGGCTCCATGATGAAACGTCTCATGGCGAAGTTGGGGGCACCATCGGCCTTCGTCCATATCCACTGAATGCGGGTCTTCTTCACACCCTCTATGGTGACCTCCTCTTCGGGGACATCCTCTATGTTCTTCCTTTTCATATCGCGCACCTCCTATTATTCGCCTCCGCTCCTCCCCCGGGGGTGTATCCCTTTTCTTCTAATTAAATAAAACCCCACAAGAATCACCAGGATCACTGCGATGAGGGCAGCTAAATAGAAATATGGCAACCGAAGGCCTTCCTCTTTGACCCCTTCCCCAGGCTCCAAGCTCTCTGCCACAACCTTAAAGAAGACCTCCTCAACGTCCTCCTCTCCCTCACGGCTCAAAACCTTCACCTTCAAGGAGTAGTTCCCTTCCGGAATATCCTCTGGCAGATTCAGCGGAAGTAAGGGGCGGGAGCACCTCGAAAGAGATGGTATCGCTACAGGAGGCACCCATCTCGTCGGTCACCACAAGGGTTATCTCGCAGGTGCCCGGTCCGGTAGAGATAAGACGGGCAGAGGAGGTGGTGTTCTCAAGGATCTTTAGGGTGGGGGATAGGTGGAGGGAGATAGATAGATCGTCGCCATCGGGGTCTGCCGCACCCCAGCGCACCTCAAAGACCTCCCCTGCCCTCACCATTCTGTCCGCCAGCTCAAAATATACTATGTAGGGCGGGGAGTTCTCTCTCACCCTCACCCGGAAGATCTCCTCTTCCCTCCCGCCCCAAAGGTCGCTTACGTTCACACCTATCTGCACCCACCCCTCCCTTTCAGGGGCCCTCCATGAGACCCTAGGCCCCTCTCTTCCGCCGGGGAAGCTACCCCTATCCGCCCACCAGCTAAAGAAGATCTCATCGCCGTCAGGGTCTCTAGCCTCTACCTCAAGCAATACCTCCTCCCCGGGGAGAACCTTCTCCGGAACAGAAGCACGGACTATCTCCGGAGGGTTGTTGGTGGGGGGTCTCACGACGAGCGTAAAGCAGAAGCTGGGGGGAAGAAGAATCTCAGGGGAGAGGAACCTTAATTGAACGGAGTACATCCCGCTCCTTAAGGGTGCATCAGCACGGAGGCGTATCAGATAGGTGTGCCTCCCTTCAAGAAGGGTGAGGTTTCCCGCAACCGGCCGAAGCGGTGCACCCTCTACCACCGGGGAGACCAGAATCTCTCCAAGGGCGTTCTCCATCTCAATCCTCACCTCCACCTCACCTCCGCCTTCC
>NJDV01000107.1 GCA_002254765.1 Thermoplasmatales archaeon ex4484_36
TCATTATCGGGCTCATACCACCAGAGAAACACATACCACTTCCCCACAGTGGCATTAAGTCCTCTTGGCGCCCCGGGCCTACCTTTCGGCTCACCTATCACAATCTCAGAGCTGTTTCCCTCCCCCTCCCGATTATACGCCACCACATAATACTCATACCTCCACCCGTTCACTACATCCTCATCCCTGTACCGGTACACATCCGACCCCACCTCACCTATTAAACTGAAATTCCCCTCATCTCCACCCATCCCCACCTCCCTCCTGTACACACGATATCCCTCTATCTCCGCACCCCCATCATCCTCCGGCTCACCCCAGAATACCTCAACATATCCATCACCAGACACCGCACTAACATCTACAGGCTCTGACGGTGCTACCGCTCCAAAACAGTACAAATATCCATCATAACACCCTATGTACACGTTTCCCCTGTTATCTATAGAAGGCGAAGAATACACATACCCCCCCATCCTATAACTCCATTTGAGAGTCCCATTTGGATTAAGCGCCCATATCCAGCTTGATCCCGCTGCATATATTGTCCCATCGCCTCCAATTACAGGCTTGAGATTAACAAAATTCCAACCCGTTCTAAACTTCCATTTCAATGATCCATTCGGATACACAGCATATATACTCATATCACCAGTGGAAGCATAATATATTGTACCGTCAGGACCTATCGCGCAAGTGTGAGGGTGATAGCCGTCACCTTTAAATCTCCATTTGAGAGTCCCGTTCGGATACAGCGCATACAAATACTCGTCGTCTGATGGTATGTATATAATCCCATCTAGTCCAATAGCTGGGGCTGCTATAACAACGTCGCCTGTCTTAAACTTCCACTTGAGCGTTCCATTTGGATACACCGCATACAGATACCCTTCCTCAGTGCCCGAATACGCGCCAAAATAGATGATCGTATCCCGTTTATCTATTGTCAACGACGAGGTTGCATCTAGTTTACTGATTCCCCCTCCAAATTTCCACCTCTGTGAACCGTTCGGATAAAGCGAATATAGGCCGGCTGGAAAAGTAGTGGGGACATATATATTACCTTCGCTGTCCAAACATGGAGATGTGAATACATCCATTTCAGAGTCCGTTAAGTACTTCCAGATCACACTCCCATTGGTGTCCAGCGCCACCAATCCTCGCTGGGGACCTTCGATTATTCCAATATATATCCTGTTATTTTTACCTAAAACCGGCACAGAGTCAGACACACGACCACCAAGATACGTTTTCCATTTAAGCCTACCCGGATTATCGTATGCTGGTGCATTTGGGTTATATCCGGTATGTTTTGAATCATGTTGAAACATTGGCCATGGGTGCTCTGATAGATCTGCCCCTTCCCCCCTCGTCATATCCCCCTCCGCCCTTTCGTTGACATCTCCACCCTCAAACCCATTGGAACCCCCGTTGTCTAGACTTATTTGCCGCACCTCCCCACCTAGCACCTGCACACCTTCCATTATTATCAATGCCAACATCACACCAGCAACGAGCAAACCCAGCTTCATACCCCCACATTTCTCACCCATAAAAACATCACCTGGATATGTCCGGTGGCCAGGTAATACTTATCGCTATCCTGCCCTCATCCTTAAACATTTCGTTTCTCTCAACGGCTGCTTCATTCAGATACTCACAGATACCTTCATATGCCTCAGCCTCCTGCTGAGATGTCACCCTCCACAAAAAGAAATTGTATTAAAAGTTCTTTATATCATCAGCCTTAACGTTTCACCCGTTATGGACCTTTTTCAGGAGGGCAGGGTGAAATATAGCTCCAACTAACCTAGCGCTCTTGAAATCTCTTCCCTTTGGCAGTTCTACTCCCGCCTGAAAGCGATGGAGCAGTACCCCACTGCAATGTCCCCGGGGTGGATGTCTGCAGAGGTAGCGTATTTTAGAAGTAAGGAGCGCCTCGGAGACTCTTTTGGCGGCGCTGAAGCTCTGGTCCCCCATAACTATGGGAACGATTCTGAAGTCGCTGCTGAAGTACTGAAAGAAGGGCATCTGGACCTCTATAGAGTGTTCCATGAGGTGCGCCAGCTCATCTACTTCAATGTACCTTGACAGTGCCTCGGAGAGCTCGATGGCGTTCTTGATCACCCCTAAGGGCGTTTTGAAATCCTCCGTGGAGAGGGAGACAGGCGCCCCATACCCTGTGTGGTTAGGCCCTATGAAGACCACAACAGGGGGGATCCCGTCCTCCACTATCGCTTTAACACTGTGGGCGGCCACGGGGCCGGAGTAGACATAGCCCGCATGAGGGTTCACCGTTCCGATAACCTTACCGATCCTCCTCTGAGGAGGCTCAGGTATCACCGTGGGGCCTAAGGGATGGAGAAAGGATTCCTCAATCGCCCTCTTGAGAGAGCCCCTGGTAGCGGGGTAGAACTGCCCTGCAACTGCCGGCTGTCTCATAACGACGCCTCGAAGTCTTTGACTTCGAGGGTGAATTCTCTGTTCTCCTTTATAATACCTTTGGCTTTGAGGAACTCACGGGTGAGAAGATAATAGATAAGGGCAAGGGAACGTCTGCCCTTGTTGTTCCCCGGGATCACCAGGTCAACATAGCTGGTCTCGTTGTTAGCATCGCATATGCCTACAATAGGTATGCCGCTGTCCACAGCCTCCTTAAGGGGCTGTGAGTCTGCTGCTGGGTCCGTGACCATAAGAACCTCAGGCTCGATGTACTGGGGGAGAGCGGGGTTCGTGAGGGTCCCGGGGATGAAGGACTTCGCCCCTATTATATCGGCGAAGGTCTTGACAGGCTTCTGACCGTACTGCCTGGCGGAAACCACCAGGATATCCTTAGGGTCGTACTTCGCCAGAAAAGAGCTCGCCACTCTTATCCTCTCATCGGTTTTCTTTATGTCCAGTACATAAAGCCCGTCGCTTCTGACTTTGAAAATGAACCTCTTCATATCCTTGCTCTTCTGCTGGGTACCTATGTGAACACCGGATGTGAGGTAGGTGTCCTCCGAAACCAGCAACGTCGTCTCCTCCTTTTGGTCGTCTGCCATTCGTCCCACCAGCCTTTTATAACCTGCTAGGTCGGGGGGCTTATACAGAAGGGGTTATAAAAAATTACCCGTCAGGTCACCCGCAAGGGGGCGGTTTCATAGGAAATACTCGTTCATTGACAATCCCAGGGCGGGAGATGAGCTCTCCAAAATTCTGACGGGGCACCTCTATCCTTAGGATATAGACTCTCACCTCCTCTCCCCCGGGGGCTGGCAGGAGGGCAGAGTGAAGGCGCGCCCTGATAGATGTGAAGCCCTCCTCTCTGAGGAGACGCTCAGCCTCCTTCACAACCCCCAGGGTGAAGTCGTTTATGGGCGTCCCGTAGGCGATCCTGGAGGCGAGGCAGGGGGATGAGGGCCTCTCGGAAACCTCAAGGGAAAGATGCCTAGCCGCTTTTCTTATCTCCCCCTTCCCCCATCCAATGTCAACAAAGGGGTGGAGAATTCCCTTCTCCCTAGCGGCTTCAAGGCCGGGGCGAAAGTCCTCAAGGTCATCGCTGTTTACCCCGTCCATTATGACCTCATAACCCGCTCCTTCAGCCCATCTCTTTACAGTTTCTATTTCCTTAAGCCTGCAGTGGTAGCAGCGGGAAGGTGGGTTTGAAGCGAACTCCCTCTCCTCGGGGAGGCCCTCTTCAAGGACGACGAACTCAAAGCCCCTCTTCGCAGCGAAACTCTCCATCCCCGGGAGGTCTTCTGGCTCGGGAAAGAGAGGTGAGAGTAGAAGGACCGCCGCCCTCTTCTCAACGCCTGCCATAGAGAGGAGGTGGAGGAGAAGGGAGGAGTCCACTCCCCCGGAGTACATGACTGCCGTGGGCCTTCCAGCGGAGAGCTTTCTCAGGTGCTGGACGGCCCTGCGTATCTCCTCTTCCATTGGATCACCTCATGCCCTTGAGAGCTCCCTTATGAACTCGTCCCAGCTGGTCTCCTCAGCGAAGAGCGTCTCGGTGTACGACTCCCTCCACTCGCTGTTCCTCAGCGGGATCCAGATGGATATCCCATGGGCGTCCGGGTGTTCTCCCTTGTCAGGGTCGGTGCCGTGGCGACACTTCATCACCACCTCCTCCACAAGCTCCTGGATGCTTTCCACCAGTTCAGAATTTACCTGGGGAACCCTCCTGCCGAGCCTGAAGGCGAAATCCTCAAGGTCGTAGTTGGTGAAGGTGGCAAGCCCCAGCCAGTCCATCTGGCCGCTGAAGGCCTGGGTATTGAACTCCGGCGGGGTCTGCTGGCTTCCTATGACCACGTTGATTATGGTGCTCCTCAGGAGGGAGCCCCCGGGGCCCTTCAGTAGGTCATGAAGAGCCACTCCCAAGGTGTTTACAGCTTCAACCAGCTGGGGAATCCCACTGAGGTTTACTGCCGCTACAGTATCGGAGGTATAGTCCCTATATATGTACAGCTCCGGGGCCGTCCAGGGCCCGTAGGGTTGAAAGGATTCCACGATGTGCAGGGCGAACTCCTCTGCGCCCATCTCAGGTCTCTCTTTCAGAGCACCGAAGATCTTGTTGAAGGGATAGTTTCCTATCAGGTACTCCTCCCCGTGGGTTTCAGAGCCCCAGGAGAAGGTCTGGGAGCCTACGAAGTGGTCCACGAACGGCTGTATGGCGTGAAGAAACTCAAGGGTGGACATGATGCAGGCGTAGGTTAAAAGGACGTTTACCCTCTTCCCCGTGGCGCGGTAGAAGCCCTCCAGGGCCCCTCTAACCTCCCTGTCCGAGAGGAAATCAGAGGATGTGTCGTCCCAGCATATCCCCCTCCAGCCTCCGCCGTGGTCGTTCAGAACAAGTGCAACTCTCTCGGCGGGGTATCTCTCGAAAGCCCATAGCATGAACTCCTCCAGCACCGCACCGTCCCCCATGTTCACCTCCTCCCCCCAGCTCTCATTTATGAGTGATGGGGGGTATTCTTCTACCTCCCCCTGAAGGACGTATTGGATGACAGTGTCATTGGAGCCGTCCCCGTCGTAGAGGACTACGTGCTGGCTTTTGGGAGTGGAGCCCACCTCTTGCAGTGAGTGAAGGTCCGCCTGCCACTCGCCTATAGCGTCAAGATTGTTATCCATGGCTACATAATGAATGGTGAGCCAGATTGGAGC
>NJDV01000108.1 GCA_002254765.1 Thermoplasmatales archaeon ex4484_36
AACTCCCCTCTGCTTTTCCACTCCCTGTCAACGGAGAGATTGCCCTTTATGAACGCATTCACTACATCCCCCACCCTGCCTGAGGCGCCTGTGATCACCTTAATTCCCAGTTGCTGGAAGAAGCTGATAGCCCTCCCACCCATTCCGTAGGCTATGACAACCTCTCCCCCTCTCTCTTTTATGAAATTTGGAAGATCCCCGAGGCCGTGCTCTTCAAAGGGCACGGGAACCACCTCCACTCCCCTCACCTCTCCCCCAACCACATCTACGAAGGTGTAGAAGGGGCTCCTCCCGAAGTGGGGGCTTATCTCGCTCTTAAGCCCACTGTCGTCAATGCATGGAAGCGCCAGTCTCATACGATCACCGTTATGTGCATATGCACATAACCCATATTAATCTTCTCACTGCTGTGGGTTGCAAAGAAGGTCTGAGGCGGGTGAAGGGAAACCTTTTTCTCTCTCCGGGGCATCCAACAGTGAGGGATAACATGCCAAGGGATGCTATTATTGAGACGGATTTTGGAACAATACGCGTGAGGCTTGAGACGGAGAGGGCCCCCATAACCACCCAGAATTTTATAAGATTGGCCCAGGCGGGCTTCTACAACGGACTGACCTTCCACAGGGTCATCCCCAACTTCATGATCCAGGGTGGTTGCCCCCGGGGGGATGGAACGGGGGGCCCGGGTTACACGATTCCTGATGAGTTCCAACCGGAACTCAAGCACTACCGGGGCGCCCTCTCTATGGCTAATGCCGGCCCCAACACAGGGGGAAGCCAGTTTTTCATTGTCCAAGCGGAGGAAGGGGCTCACTGGCTGGATGGAAAGCACTCTGTTTTCGGCTACGTGGTGGAGGGAATGGAGGTGGTAGACAGGATAGCTTCCGTCCCCAGGGATACAAGAGACAGACCCTTGAAGCCTGTGCATATAAAGAGCATAAAGGTCCTCTAACCGCCCACCTTTACCGGGGGCTTTATGAGCCTTGCCCGGGGCTGCTTTCCTGAGAAGTCAAGGGCTCTGACGGAGAGGTCGTGGAGTCCCACAAGGGCCGCCCGGGCGGGTTGTGGCTGGATATTCCTCATGATCTGATATTCAGTCTGGCCCTGCCAAGCGGAGGCCTGGACCACCACTACGCCGCGATAGACCTCCACCTCAAAGCGGTGAACGTGGCCGCTGACGAAAATGTCGGGCACTTCTTCTATGGTGAGAAGATCTCTCTCAAGGGGAGCCATAGGGGTCCTTCCTCCGTAAATAGGGCAGAGGTGTCTCATCTTCAGCATGGCTATCTGGGCTGCTATTGGGTTCTCGTAGGATGCCCCCGGGACCTTGGTTATGAGGTCATCTAAAGGACCTACCGTGGTAGGCCAGAATCCTAACCCCCTTGATGCTGATCAGCGACGGGCTCCCAAGGAAGAGGAAGCGCGAGGGGAAGAGGTTTCTAAACTCCTTCGGCAATGCAGGCTGGGGTTCGAGGAGAGGGCACCTGCAAGGGCCTCGTATTGTTCCATTATGTTTACAATCTCGAGGTCCTTGTCCTGATCCTTGTATATGCCGACGCCATCCACAAGGTCCCCCGCAATGAGAAGATACCTCACTCTCTCCGTTATGTCCTTGGGGAGTCCCTCCACCTTCACAGAGGAGTTGAGCCATGAGATGAAGGTGTTCCACTCCCTCCTCATAAAGGTCTTTGACCCCACGTGGGTGTCTGAGGTGATAAGGAGATATGCCTCATCCCTGCTCAGCCGGGTCTTCATCTCCCGCCTTGAGATGTCTGGACGATGAACCTCCTTTATGAACATGAGGTTTTTCTTCTCCCTGTGAAAATCACCCACCACAGCTACAACCTCGTCCTCTATTGGAGGTGGGTTGATCTTTCCAATGTTCCTTTTCATCACGATTCCGGTAACCTCTCCCCTTCCATCCTCAAGGGTCATAACGAGGTTCCCGTTGCGACTAGTCCTCACATCCCTCACCATGGCGATGAATCCCACATCCCTTCCCCTCTCCTTAAGGGCCTCCGGGACCCCGGGGGTATTAATCACCTCGGGTATGTTCCTCCTCAATATCTTGGATAGGGTCTCATAACGGCTTCTGAACAGTGAGAGAAAACCGTCGATCTCTGCATTTCTCACGGGGTGTTCTGTGGGGTCTGAGAGGATCTCGATCTCGCCGTTTAAGGTGGTGTAACTGCCTTTGAGCCTCCATAGATCATCTGGGGTGATGAGGGAGGGGAGCCTCTGCCCTTCTCTCAGAGCGCTATAAAGGAGGGTTCTCAGAACATCATCGCTGCTTAAGAGCTTGGCAGCCTCCGGTCGGAGAAGGTGCCCTCTTCGAGCGAGGTCGCTGATAAAATCGGGTTGCATGACAGAAGAACCATTGAAAGGTTAGATTAAACCTTTACTGTGGGTGGGGCGAAGGTAAACTTCGCCTAATAATCTGTGCTTTTTCGTTACTCTTCGTCTTCCCACCGGCCCTACTCACCCTGCCAGAGGGCACTGAGGGCACAATAACCGACAGCTTCGGCAGTGGAAAAAGCGTCATCGTCCGCTTCCCCTCGGACCCCGCCGAGGGGCGTGTCAATATAGATGCATCAAATTACGTCTCGGTGGACAGGAACTCAGCTATAGCCTCCTTCTCCCTCAACATTTCAACATATGACTCCGTGGGCGGGAACTACGTAACCTCCCCTGCTCTTGACATCGGTGCGGCAGGAGGGGATGTGGAGTGGATCTTTGAGGGACAGGGTTATGGCAAGTTCGGCCACCAGGAGTATCTGAGCTCCGGATTGAAAAAGGTGACCGTCACCTTCCCCTCTGGGGGCGGCAGCACCTCTTCTAACACTATACTTCTCCCGGAAAACACCGAGATTGCCTCGGCGGAGATCTCCGTGAGGGGGAGGTTCGTGGCCTCCTCCATTGAGAGGAAGACGCTTGCCAAGGATATATCTCCCCTAAACTATCGCCCTAGAAACCTCCACATAGGGGATTTGACAGGTGACGGATATCCGGACCTAATCATCGGAGATGCCTCAGGGGACAGGATAATCCTCTGCGAGAACCCCAGGAACATGAGCAGGAGCTGGAACTTCACGGTCATCGCCACAGGCATTGACAATCCGTGGGACTTTGAGGTCGTTGACCTGGACGAGGATGGGGATCTAGACATCGTTGTTGGGGGATATGGCTCATACCGCATCTACTGGATAAAGAACAACAACAACGCCTCCTTCACCAGAACCACAATCTATTCCTCCCTCAGATACTGCGGAGTCGTGAGGGTGGGCGATATAGATAAGGATGGCTTCAATGACATAGTCACAATCACTGAGAGGTACTACTACTGGTATAACAGGGACAAGTTCATACTCTGGTTCGAAGCCCCAGATAACTACACCGGCTCATGGACCGTGCACACCATAAGGCCCCGGGCCCCCTATTACTATTATTTCTACACCTATTACGCAATGGATCTCGGGGATATAAACGGCGACGGATACCTTGATGTGGTCTATGGTGGCACATATTCCTCCTATTACATGGGGGTTTACTGGTGCAAAAATCCAGGCTCTTCAGTGGGCTCTGCCACCTCCTGGACCCAGTACACTCTGGACTCCAGCTCGCATCCTTACGGGCTCAGGGTTGCCGACATAGATGGAGACGATGATATGGATGTGGTGGTGGCAGAAAGCGGGGGCAACAACGACATCTTCTGGTTGAGAAATACCGGTACCTCCAGCGGTTGGCCTTCAACGGTTATAGATTCTAACTTCCCTTCCGGGAGGTACGTAGAGGTTGCGGATATGGACGGAGACAGCGACCTGGATGTCATAGCAAGCTGTAGCGGAGGCTCTCCGTACAGGACCTCTATCTATCTTCAGACAGGAACACCTTCGCAGACCTCTGGGTGGACGAGGAAGAATATAGACACGGTCGTTGGGGAGGTGCATGGAATAGGTGTTGGGGACCTTGACAAAGACGGATACAATGATACCGCCATATCGGGTTATCATACTGCCCAGATAAAGGCGTTCTTGATAGACCCCTCTCCCACCTTCACCTGGGACGAGGTGTGGATAGACAAGGGCGGATACAGGAACATGAGAGGAGTGGACACCACTGACCTTGACGGCGACGGGGACCTTGATATAGTGTTCACCGCATACGATTCCAATCTCCTCTGCTGGGCAGTAAACGACGGGACCCCCTACGATACTAACTGGACGGTATATCCTCTGGGGATCCTCCCCCGGGGTAACCGGCTCTTCGTCGCGGACATAGATGAGGACGGAGATATGGACGCCATCGCGACATCGGGGTACCAGAACTCCATATTCTGGGTGGAGAACAACGGGAACCTCACCGAGGGGAACTGGAATTACTATCAGGTGGCGACGACGGAGACAGGGACGGGGATTTGGACGCCTTCGTCTGTTACGGTGCTTACGGCTCTGGTGGGGTGAACTGCTACATAAACGTGAACCCCACGGGCAACTGGCCCTCCTTTACAATTGGTGGCGGTCTCTACTACCCTAGGGATGTGAGGACCTGGGATATCACCGGTAACGGCTACCCCGATGTTGTGGTGACCGAGGGGTATTACTACGGGGCAGTGAGATGGTATGAGAATCCGGGCAGATTAAGCGGCACGTGGAGGCGCTTCAACGTAGCCACCACTACCTATAACTGGTACCTCTGGGTGGGAGATTTAGGGGACGATGGTTATGCTGATGTGGTATATACCCGGGGATCATACTCTTCGGGGAACAGCATCTACTGGTGCGAGGTGGTCTCCAGTCCCACGTCAACATGGCAGAGACATTCCCTAGGCAGTGTAAGCGGTGCCATGTACCCCACCGCCGCCCCCCTAACATCCGAGGATGTCGGAACAATAATGATAGGCTCCTCCTCTCAGCATACTGTAACTGGATTCAAAATAAACCCCTCCTACCCTCTGAATCCTTACATAGACATCGGCGGAGACTCACCAACCGAGGACTGGCAGTACAGCGGGAGCTTCCGGGGGACAGTTAGGATAGATGTGAAGTCATACTTCCAGGAGGTTATAGAGAACAGACCGGGGAGCGTTACCCTCTACGTTGATAACTGGGGCACTAGACTCCTGAGGATCCCCGTGGAGATGGGCACCTCCGGCATGGGTAGACTCTCCCTTGAAGGCGTAAACATAACTTATAACGCAACGATAACCGTGGGCGGGGAGAGGATTGTTCAGGAGTTCAACAGGGTCCTTCCAGACTGGGGTGAAGGGAAGGCAAGGGTATACATTGCGGTTCTGTCCAAGTCCCGGGGAGCGCTGATGCTATCGGATTTACGAGTAGAATACAACACGGCGCCTGAGATAGAGAGGATTCCGGACATACTGATATACGAGGACAGCCGGGCGGAGGACAACACGCCTGT
>NJDV01000018.1 GCA_002254765.1 Thermoplasmatales archaeon ex4484_36
CAGCTTCAGGTGAGAAGCCTCACAGAGGAGGAGGTCAAGGGTCTCAAATACGGGATGCTTCTCCTGGAGAGGGACGAAGTGGAGTTCCAGGGCGAGTGATTCACCCGATGCCCTCACCCCTCCCCTCCCCCCATATGTACTTGTGCATTTGAAGGAGGAACCTCGCCCTCCCCGGGGCAATAGGACTTCTCTCCCGGAGGCTTTCACGAAGGAAGAGCTCTGCAAGGGCCTTCACGGGGGCGCCCCAGACCGGGGTGAAGAGAAGCTCCGCCCGGGTGGGGTGCTGCTTCAAGACCCTCTCGGCGTAGAGGATGTCCTCCTCATCAGCCACCACGAACTTGAGCTGATCTGACTCCCTTAAGAGCTTCAGGTTCTCCCAGTGGGTCTTACCCTCCTCCCCGGAGGAGGGACATTTCACATCCATTGATATGAGGAGATGCCCCGGATCGGCAGAGCTCCTCTCAACCCTCTCAAGGACGGGGAGGAGTGGGATGGTCCCGTTGGTTTCAAGGTCCACCCCCACCCCCCTCTCCAGTATCTTCACAAGAAGCTCCACTGCGCCTCTCTGAAGAAGAGGTTCTCCCCCGGTGATGCAGACCCTAGGAGCACCAGAGGAGAGGGCCTCCTCAACAACGGAGGCCACCTCCACCTCCTCTCCCCCCTCAAAGGCGTAGGGGGTGTCGCACCAGGAACACCTGAGGTTACAGCCGGAGAGCCTTATGAAGTATGTGGGGACCCCTGTGGTTAACCCCTCCCCCTGAAGGGAGAGAAACCTCTCCGCAACCCTAACCTTCACCCGCCTCCCCCCAGTCCACCTCCACCTCGTAGGGCAGAGGGTCTTTGAGTCCGGCCTCCTTGAAACCCTTGATCCTGAGCCGGCAGGAGTCGCACACCCCGCATGCCCTCTCTCCCCCACGGTAGCAGGACCAGGTGAGGGAGAAGTCAAGGCCAAGGGAGTGGCCCAGCCTTACGATCTCCGCCTTGCTCATTCCTATCAAAGGGGCTATAATCTTAAGTGGCCTCCCCCCCACCCCCGCTTTGGTGCCCCTCCTCAGAACCTCCCGGAAGGCCTCTATGAACTCCGGTCTGCAGTCGGGATAGCCGGAGTAGTCAAGCGCGTTGACACCGATGTAGACCGCCTCCGCCTGAAGGTTCTCAGCCCAGGCAGAGGCCACGGAGAGGAATACGATGTTCCTGGCGGGCACGTAAGTGGAGGGTATCTCCCCCCGGGGGATCTCATCCGCATTCCTTCCGGTGGGTATCTCGGCCCCGCCGAGGAGGGCGGAGGAGCTGAAGAGGAAGGGGGGGAGCTCCACCATCACGTGGTCCTTTGCTCCCAGGAACTCCGCCACCCTGCGGGCGGACTCCACCTCCCTTGAGTGGCTCTGGCCATATAGAAAGGTCATGGCGTATATGGCGTAGCCATCGCTCACCGCCTTGGCGGCTGCCACGGAGGAGTCAAGACCCCCGCTCAAAAGGACTACTGCCCTCCTCTCCATACGCTCCACGCTCCCTGGCCCCATCCCTCGTCCAGTCCCAGGGCCACCTCCACCATGTCCATAAGGGCGGGGTACCTCTGAAGGAGCCTCTTCAGGATGTAGGCGGAGAGACTCTCAGCGGTGGTTGCCTCAACTGGCAGTATCAGAACGTCCTCCTTGGGGATTCGATAGAACCTTCCCTCGTTTTCCACCTCCACGTAGTCCACCCCAAGCTCTATCTTCATTGTGGTGCTCTTCCCCGGGAGAAGCAGCCTGTGGTCCATCTCGGAGATGATCTCCCGCAGTGTCTCCTTGAGCTCACCGAAGTCCACCACCATCCACTGATCGTTCAGACCCCCCTTTACCTTCAGCTTCACAACGTAGGTGTGGCCGTGCAGCCGGGAGCACTTGTTGTGATGGGCAAGAAGGTGCGAGGAGGAGAAGCGTATCCCCAGCTTCCAGCCATCTATCTCCACTGTCCTTACAGGGTCTATTCCTTCCATCCGAACACCCCCTCACTTTATTCTCCTTCTCCTGCTGTAGAGGGCGTATATGACCGCTGGCAGGGCCGCCAAGATAAAGGCCCCGGCGGTGTAGTCGGGGAGCGGTGGGGGCTGGTACTTGAAGAGGTCCTGCGGGCTCGTTATCTTCTCCTCGACGAACTCCTTGACCTTCCCATGGGGCTCAAACTTTACGGAGTAGGACTTGATGTCAAGGGTTGCCGTTCCGAAGAGCCTTCCCCCCGTGGTCCTGAATATGGTGTAGTAGTACTCAAGGTTGTCCACCGTATCCCCATCCACGGTGATGTCGCCCCCGGTGTCTATCCAGTCTGTGAAGCGGTAGGCATCCCTCAGCAGGAACTCCTGGTTCACCGGGTCTATGGGGGCTATCACATAGTCCCCGTTCTTAAGCGGTATGTAGACGTTGAACCACCCATGGCCTCCCCAGGTGCCTTGGGAGGGGTCATAGAGGTGGCCCACCTCCAGCCACGCAGGAATCCCGATGGCCCTAGCTAGTGTGGCCATCAAAATGGACTGGTCATCGCAGTCCCCACGCCGGTCCATATAGGTCCCCCAGGCATATTTGGGATAGCCCCAGTACCTCTGAGCGTCTATCTGCTTCTCACTTTCGTTGGGGTATTTTATGTTCTCTACCACCCAGTCGTATATGGCCTTGATCTTCCCGAGCACTGTCTTCTTGTCCCGGGTCAGGTCCTCCGCCAGCTTCTTGAGGGTCTCGTTTGAGGGCCAGTAGCGGTAATCCACCTCACCGTCCCCGTCGAGGTCCACAGGGCTGCCCCGGCTGTCGTATATGGGCCACTGATCGTGAACGTACTTCTGCTTGATCTCCTGGGGTATGTCATCCACCGTTCCAGAATCCTTCTCGTCAAGCTCCCAGATGTAAGTGCGGGTTCTCAAATAATATGTGACGGAGATTGTCTTCTGTCCCACAAAGTTCCTGAACTCCCACTGCATCATCTCCTGCCCCGGGGAGCTGAGGTCTGGCTCCCCGCTGTCCGGGGGCTCTGAGGTCTCAATTCTTTTCACGTCCTGGAGGTAGCCGTCCTCCGGTGGGATATCCTTCGGCACGGGCACCTTGAGAACCACCTTGCTCACCGGTCCCCCGTGGGAGGTTATGGTGAAGTTCATCCTCATTATTATGTCAGCGGTCTCATCGTATAGCCTGTAGGGGGTGTAGAGCTGCTTTATGGCAGGGTGGTTCAATATCTTGTCCCGGGGTTCAGCGAACTGGGGGAGCAGGAGGAAAAGCGCGATTGCCAGCACGATACTGAGCTTTATGACCCTCTTCACCAGCCTCTTTCTTCTTCTCCTCTCCGCTGCTGTAAGCTTCTTTGGCCTCTTTTTGCTCTCTCCCACAGCTCTGCCCCCTTCATCTTTACCCCGATTCGCCCTCACCTTTTTCTTTTTCATCTCCGAAGACGCAGAAGGGGGGAAGGTCTCACCCCGAGGGGACGCATCCGCAGAACCCCCCTCCTCACCTTCGTAATCCCCCAGTGGGCCTTTTACGACCTCAGGGCCCATAGCGGGTTTGTCCTCCACCTCAAAGGTGACCTCTTCGCCGTCTTTCAACATCATGCTTCATAAAACTCCGTGGAGATTTAAATACTTTCCCTGAACATTTGCATTTCATGTTTCTATCCTCAGACGAACCTCTACCCTCTCCAGATTCCCTTTCGGGTCTTTCACCACGATTTCTATCACCCTCTCACCCCCCCCAAAGGGTCCTATCTCCACCCTGTAAAAATCTCCGCCGTGGGAGCTCCACTTCTCCTCAAAAATCGTCAGGTTGTAGTCCTCAGAGCTCTTCAACCTCTCCAGGTCAAGGGACAGGTTCCCATCCAGGTAGACATCTATCTCCTCCACCCTCCAGTTGTCGGCGCAGCGAATGAGAAGTGTGTAATTCGCCCCCTCTTCCAATCTGTAGGTGCCGTCAGGATATGCTGGAGCGAGCTCTGGATAAGGAGGGGCGTCTGTCTCAAAGATCCCGTAGGTCACCTTAGGTGAAACGGCGTCGAAGAAGGGAGGGTTGAGGAGCATCACCCACAAGACGAACCAGGTCACAAAGTATACGCCGTAGGCCTCAGCCCACCTCTTGGGAGCTACCTCTTTTATGTCTATCCTGAAAAGGGTGAATATCCTCGGCATAAGGGCAGCCACCGCCAGCCCGAATATGGCGCCGTAGACCTCCTTTGGCCAAGTTGCCTGGCCTATGAAACCCGTGAGAAGCCCGGAGAGGAGGGCTACCCCCAAGGAGAGGTAGGTTATCCTAGCCGCCCTGGTCTCATCAAGCAGGAACCCCTCCTCATCGAACTCGGGGAGCTTTATCTCAGCCTCCTCCTCTTCCCTCCTCACCATCCTTCTTTTCGCCACATCACTTCCTCCACGTCACTCCTCCTTAGGTGCGTAATAGCCGTAGGTTATCTGAAGATCGAAGCTGTTGCCGTCGTCTCTCCTCCCTATGATCCCGGGCAGGGGCCTTATCTTGTGCTGGTCCCCAGCGTCGCCGAGCTCAACCTGCACGGTCCAAGCGTCCCCCGGGGAGAGGTGGCTCACTATCTCATCGGGAAGGGTCAGGGTTAGCTCAATCCTTCCTTCCGAGCCGTGCTGGTTGGCCACCCAGTCGGAGGCCAGGGTGTAGTTGGAGTTGGGGGAGGAGACGGTCAACCTGAACTGGTCCGGTTGATTGTCGTAGAGGATGTTGTAGTCGTCCTCATCCCTCCAGGTGAGGGTCGCTTTTACCTGATAAATGTAGCCCCCCTCCTCCCTCACACTGTACTCCGTGGAGCTCTGCTCGGCGAGGTATCCGCTCTCCTCTATCCTCCCTTCCCTCCTCTCCATCTTCGAGAGGTCAACCCCACCTGCGCCGAAGGTCCCCTTCTCTATCTCCGCCAGGAGGGACTTTATCTGGGAGGTGGTGAGCATCTCCCCGGCATACTTGGAGTTCTCGTAGTTGAAAACCCCAACAACCATTATGACAATTATGAGGGCAAAAAGAACGTAGGTCTGCCTCTTGTATTTTACGAAGAGCATGTCGTTGAGCTTGTGGAGCTTCTCCAGGATCTCACCCGTGTTCATTGCCATCCCGGGCTAGGATAGTATAGGATAAGATTTAAAACTTTTCAGGATGTAGGGAGGGTGTGTCGGCAGAGGTCAGTGATGAGACGCTGGAAGTGAATCCTCGAAAAAGCTTGAAAAGGGTTCTGAAACACCTGAGAGATGTCCTGAAGAAGATAAAGGAGATGGACAGGCACCTCAATCTCTCCAGGATCGCCTGGATGGAGATGAGGGGGGAGCTCTCCCACCCCCAGCTTCAGCCCTTCAAAGAGGAACTCTTCAAATTTCTGAAGAGGGCGGCAGATTTCGAGAAGAGATATTTTCTCCTTGAGAGAAACATCAGAAGGGGATTTGACCGTTACATGAAAAGTAAGGGACTAAGCAGGGTCTCCACCCCGGAGTACAAATCCCTTAAGAACGCCATCGCCGAGGCTGTGATCACCCGGGACGGAAGGGTCTGGGCATACTCCTTTGACACATACCTCCCAGTTCTCTCATCCTACTCCCCACCCCCCGGGCTGGACGGGAAGAGGGCCTTCGAGGAGATAAGCTCCTCCTTCGCTGAGGAGGTGGACTCCCTCTACGGCGAGGCCAGAGAGCTGCTGAAGTGGGGAAGGACCATTCTGAAGAGAGCCAGGGCGTGGCAGAAGGAGGGTCTTAAGAGCCCATGGGAGAAGGTGTCCCCGGGGGAGGTAGAAGAGCCTAAGGTGGGCAGAAAGAAGAGGAGGATTATAAGGATGGAAGACTACCTCACAACCATGAACAGGATGGCAAGGAAGAGACCGCTGAAGGCCCTGATATTAAGAAGAGGGGGGAGGTAGGTGGAGGAGAGAGCGGCAGAGAGGGGTTTGAATGTTCTCCTTTATGTCTTCTTCATCACCGGGATAATACTCCTAGCCCTCCCCTATACAATCTTCTCGACCACCGAGTACAAAAGAAAGGTCACCGTGGAGTCAGAGAGGCCTGACGGTTCCAGGATACCCAACCTGAAGGAGGGGGACGAAATCGAGGTGAGCTACAGCGCAGAGGCTCCCGTTGAGGTCTTCGTGGTGGAGGCGTGGGTGGCGGAGGAGTACAAGGCGCATCAGGCCAAATATAATTTCTGGGGGGAGGACATCCTGGGAGAGCCCGCCCACGTGGGACGGAGCGGGCACTTCCGTGTGAGCACGAACTCATCAGGGGACTGGACTGTCTTTTTCAGGAACGACACCACCTCGAGGGGGATAAACGTCACCTATACGGTAAGGTGCCCGAACCACTCTGCGGCCTACTTCTTCCTCCCCTTGGGGGGCTTCTCAGTGGCCGCATCCACCTACATCCTATACACCCTTCGCAGGGAAGCGGGAAAAACTTAGAGCCCGATTTTCGTGATTTGACCCCCCGCCCGCCTTCATGTGAGCATCATTTTATCATCTGTGAAGGAAAACTGTAAATATGATGTTTGAATATATCTTTAATCGCTCTCTACCAAGGGGTTCCCCTGAGACGGAAAGAAGAGAGGGACTCCGCACCACTCATGTTCTTATGGACCTCATCCAGGATAAGCGGAGCTCTTTAGATGAGCCGAGCAGAAAAAGAAAAAAGAGATGAGGGGCTCCCTCATCCCTCAACAGGTGGCAGGCCGTATTTCTCGCACTTCTCGTCAACCATCTTCTGGATCTCCGCCACAAGCTCGGGCTTCTTAAGGATGTGTCTGAAGCGCCCCTGCATCTTCAAATACTCCTCAACGGGCTTCCTTTTCTTCGGCTTGTAGGTGACTTTGAGGTTCTCCAGGCCGCCCTCTGCCTCCCAGAGGATGAAAACTCCCGTCTCAACTGCCAGGCGGGAGATCTGAACCGCATTGTCGGAGGAGTGCCTCCATCCGGTGGGGCAGGGAGCGAAGATGTGCATGAAGGTTGGTCCCTTGGTCTCAAGGGCCTTCTTCACCTTCTTCTGAAGGTCCTGGAAGTAGGCGATGGTTCTGTATCCCGGTGTTCATGTATGCCTCATTGTCAAAGGTGAAAAACTTCACGTCGTGGCCTCTCTCAAGCATTCCGGAGAGGGCCTGAAGGCCGATGTCAAAGGTGCCGCCGTCCCCAGCGAAAGCCAGTACGTTCACACCCTCCTTCTTTCCCAGCTTCTTCAGGGCCGCCTCCACCCCTGAGGCCACTGCAGCGGCGTTCTCAAAGGCCACGTGTATCCAGGGAATGGCCCAGGCGGTCTCGGGGTAGCCGGTACTTGCAACCTCAAGGCAGCCTGTGGCGTTGGCCACGATGGTGTTCGGGCCTGCTACCATAAGAACCTGTCTCACAGCGGTCATCTCCCCACATCCTGCGCACCCGCGGTGGCCGGAAGTGAAGAGCTCTTTGTCGGTGTTTCTGATAACCACGGTCATCTCACTCACCTCCCGGGGGGGCCTCTTCTGGATTTATGTTTATCCACTTGACCAGGGGCTCCACCCTTCCCTCCTCCGCCTCCTTAAGGGCGGTGGAGGCAATCTCTCGGAAGTCCTTCAGCGTCACGTCCCTTCCGCCGAGGCCTATTATGAAATCTGAGATGAGAGGTCTGGAGGGCTGGTTTATGAAGGCACCTGCGATCTCTCCGAAGAGCGGGCCGGCGAACCCGGGGGATATCGCGCGCTCGGCGATGGCCACTATCTTCGCTCCACCGCATAGCTCAACGATCTCCTTGAAGGGGAAGGGCCTGAAGGTTGTTATCTTCACAGCGCCCACCCGTATCCCGTCCTTCCTCATCTGCCGCACAGCCTCCCTCAGCGTCCCAGAGACGGAACCCATGGCCACTATTATGACATCAGCATCCTCGGTCATGTAGCCAGTGACCCTCTTGTACTCTCTGCCGAACCTCTTTTTGTACTCCTCAAAGATCTCGTCAATGACGGGGGGGGACTCCTCCAGCGCCCTTGTGTGTGACCACTTGAACTCCATATAGGACTCCGGTGTGGCGAAGGAGCCGAAGGTCATGGGACGGTTCACGTCCAGGGTGTAGGGTGGCTGGTAAGGGGGAAGGAAGTCATCCACTTCCTCCTGGCTCGGGTAGTCCACAGGCTCCATGGTGTGGGTCAACGTGAAGGCGTCAAGGCCCACCATAGCGGGGAGGAGTACCCTTCTGTCCTCGGCAATTCTAAACGCCATCAGCATCAGGTCGAAGGCCTCCTGGTTGTTCTCGGCGTAAAATTGCATCCATCCGGTGTCTCTCTCGGCCATGGTGTCAGAATGGTCCGCCCAGATGTTTATGGGTCCGGAGAGGGCCCTGTTGCCTATGGCCATTACTATAGGAAGTCTCATGGCAGAGGCGATGAAGAGCACCTCGTGCATGAGGGCCAGCCCCTGGGAGGCCGTGGCTGTGGCAACCCTCGCCCCCGCCGCTGAGGCCCCTATGGCGGCGCTTATGGCGGAGTGCTCAGACTCCACCAGGATCATCTCGGCGTCAAGCTCTCCATTTGCAATGTACTCAGAGATCTTCTCCGGGAAGAGGGTTGAGGGTGTGATGGGGAAGGCAGGCACCACGTCCACCCTAGCCATCTTGGCTGCCAGGGCTGTTGCCATATTTCCTCTTATTATCTCCTTCATTTCCATCACTTCTCCTCATAAACCATTTCAATCGCTTTGACCGGGCACTCAGCAGCACAGATTCCACATCCTTTACAGTAGTCGTAGTTTATAACCGCAAGGTCCCTTTCAATCTCCTTGACCTGACCCCCAATCTCCTTCTTTATGGTCCTTTTAACCATCTGGATGGCGGAGTCAGGGCAGTACATATAGCAGAACCAGCACCCTATGCACTTCTGCTCGTCCACCACGGGCTTCATGGTCCTCCACGTTCCAGTCTTGTAGCGGAGTGCAGACCCCGGGTGCGGGTTCACAGCACCAAGATATATCTTAACCATTCCTTTCACCTCCGTTCACATTCCTTTGACCGCCTTATAGGCTTCCTCTGCGGCCTTTACATTCTCCTCTTTCTTCACTGGTGAGAGCTCCCGCACAGCCGCAAGGACGGAGTCAAGGTTTACTATCCCACTTACCTTCGCGAAGCTTCCGATAATGGCCGTGTTCACTATGGGGTTTGTGGGGGTCCCCAGGCCGTTCTCCACCGCTATCTTTGTGGCGTCCACCGTGTATACCTTACAGCTGCCGAGGTCGAACTCCTCGGGGGACTTTGTGGTGTTTATGAGCACCGGGCCGCCCTCTTTGAGCCCCTCTGTGACGTCTATAACATCCATAAGCGTGGGGTCTAGGACCACCACGAAATCGGGGCTGTATATCAATGTCTTTAGGTCTATGGGCTTGTCATCTATCCTTGTGAAGGCCATAACTGGCGCACCTCTTCTTTCCACACCAAACATGGGGAAAGCCTGGACCTCTTTACCCTCCTTGAAGGCCGCCACAGCAAGAATGTTGGCGGCGGTAACAGCCCCCTGGCCTCCCCTGCCGTGAAATCTCACTTCATACACTGTCATCACCTCTTGTTCGCTCTCCCCCGCCCCCACTGCTGCCCCATAGGAAGAGACATTATAAAACTTTCCCGCCCTCACAGGAAAAGCTCGTCCAGCTCCGGGTGGTCCCACCTCTCTGAGTAGAAGCGGAGAACGGAAGAAGGTATAAACCCAAGAAGGAGGTTGGACCAGGCTAGCTTCTTGAACTTCACCTCTTCGGAGAAGGCGCTTCTGTCCCCTATTTTCTCCCCCACTTCGTTGAAGTTGAATCCTAAGAGTACTATCTTATCGGCCCCGTAGTGGTGTGCCAGGAAGGCCGAGCGGTCTCCGTCGGTAAAGCCACCGAAGTTGTAGAGACCCTCATAGTTGGAGGGGTCCACCTGGGTGGTCCCGAGGACCATGCCGCGAAAACGGGGCACCACCTCTTTGAGCTTTGATATGTTGTCCCCATGACTGTGCACCACTATGATGGAGCCCTCCTCGTTGGCAGCCAATATATCTTCAATCACCCCGTCCAAGTCCGTCACAACTATGTCTGGCGTAATCCCCCTCCTCAAAAGCTCCGTTGTGGCACCGTCGGCACTTATTATGACCTCCTCCCTCTCGCCCATCTTCAGGCTCTTTCCCTCCCTCTGGCACTCCTCCTCCAGCCTGTCGAGCTCAAGGCCCAGGTCAGGGCCCGCCCCCATCACATAGACCTTCTTTCCCTCTATGAGCTCCTTCAAGCGCTTCTCGGTGCTGGTGCACTCCGCTATTCTTCTGTTGTTCTTAAGAAGCCTTGATAGGTTCATGGAGGACCTCTCATCCCCGCTCCAGTTGAGTTCTATATCCCTCTTTATGGCCCTGTAGAGGTTCTGCCACTGCTCCCACTCCATGAGCATCACTCCTTGGCCTCGACCTTTCCGCCGGTTGCCATCCGCTCCTTATACGTTCCCCTCATAAGAAGAGTTGTGGCAGCAAGCAGGACTCCCAAGAGGCTGTAGGTGGAGAACTCTCCCGTGGGAAGGGTTCCACGCTGACCTATGAGATAGGAGGAGAGAGTCAAGAAGGCAGACACAAAGAAGCCCACAGTGAGAAGGAGCATCGTCAGGGTAAGAGAGCTGAAAAGGACTATGGAGGTCTCCTGCCTCACCACATCCCAGCCGATGTATAACACCACCAGAAGCGGTATCATGGAGAGCACAGTAGCGGTGATGAAGACGTACCTTCTGCTCCTCAAAGTGACCCTTATCTCCAGGGCCATCCTTGAGAGGGTGTCCCTTAGATTGAATACCCATATTATGAGGTAGATACCAAGGAATGTGAGAATGGCGCCGTAGGCCAGATAGACCATGTTGAAGAGTGTGAGCACCCCCAAAAGAAGCAGGGAGACCGCCAGTGGGGTTATCAGGCGGTTCTTCACCTTGGGCTCCTTCAGTGCCGACATGAGAATGTAGATGGTGCTCTCTATGTTTTCCTTCTGCTTCACAACCACCCTAGAGATGTGCTCCACTGGGTACCTAGCGGAGATCATGGGGACCACGTATTCGTCCTCAGCCCCGTCGGAGACCAAAACTACAGTGTCGGGGGTGAAGCGGCTCACCACCTCAAGGAACTGACTCATAAGGTTCGCATCTGACTTTATCCCCACGTTCTTGTCCCCGCATATGGTGGCAAGCTCAACCTCCCTCCCCATATCCTTGTACTCCTGATACTTCTTAAGACCCATGAGAAGAACGTTGACGTCGGAGTCTTCGGGGTCTGCAAGGCCCAGGGCTACGGCGGCCTTTAGGTTAGCCTTCCTGCCTATGACGGGGGACTTTATCTTCGCCTTCATCCCCAAGTCGTCGTCCCTGTCCACGCAGAGCACAAGGGTCTTCATTATTCCTCCTCGTTTCTTTTCATTTGTGCCTCGGTATTTAAATTTTGTCTAACAGACGCTGAAAGATGTTTATGCAACTCCCTGATAATATACTTTCTCATCTCCCGGAGGGCCTCCCCTCTGTGGGAGCGCCTGTTCTTCTCCTCGGTGCTCATCTCGGCGAAGGTCAGACCCTCAGGGTTGTCGCAAAATGGCACGAATATGGGGTCATACCCGAAGCCGTCGTAACCCCTCTCCTCGGTGGAGATCACCCCCCGGGAGCTGCCCTGAAAAAACTCCATGCGGTAACTTCCCCCCTCGCCGGGGAGGAGAAGTCCTATCACGCATCTGAACTCAGCACCCCTCTCCTCCACCCCTTCCATGAGCTTTAAGATGCCCCGGAGGCCTATCGTCCTCTCCACGAAGGAAGAGTAGACCCCGGGGAACCCCCCTAGGGCGTCAATGAACAGCCCGGAGTCATCTGCGAACAGGGGGGAGGGGGGGAAGCCCTCTTTGAGAAGCTCCCTGTAGAGGTGGGGGAGGCCGAAGGCGAGCACCTCCTTCAGATCCCCCGTCTGGATCTCCGGATACTTCCTTCTCAGCCACTTCACCTCTGCCGTCCCCTCAAGCTCCCTTCTGACCTCCCTCCACTTCCCCTCGTTGGACGTCACCAGGTAGAGCTCAGGCAGCCTCACTTCATCACACTCCCTTCAGAGGGGTCAAGAAAGAAGACTCCCCCCCTGTGGATTATTATGTTGGATGTGGTCAGGTCCCCGTGGGAGAGCCCCCGGGAGTGTATCCTCCCCAGGGCCTCACCCACCAGGTAGAGCACTCTCCCGTCCGCACCCCCCTCCAGAACCTCCTTTAGCCGGATGCCTTCGAGGTACTCCATGAAGATCACACCTCCATCGGGGTCGTAATAGTATATCCGGGGGGCGCCCACCCCCGCCTCCCTTATGGCTTCCAGCATGCGGGCCTCGTTGCGGGTTCTCCCCGCCCTTATGGCCTCGTCCAGGGCCGGGAGGCGGTAGGACTTCTTCACCCTGACCTTCTCCACAGCCGGCAGACCGAAGAGCTCCCTCCTGCGAAGGACCGCCTCGGCTCCCTTCGCCAAGACCCCCTCCTCATAACGCACCTCATCACCCCTCTCCCCCCCCCTCCAGACCACATCCACCTGGTCCGTGCGGTACCTCTGGTCCACGTCCGCCTGCTCGGGGGAGACCCCTATCCCCGCCCTGTACATGAGCTCTGCGGTGTAGGCGATCATTGCACCGTTGTCCACGCACAGGTCCGGCGGCGGGACGAAGAAGGTCGCTCCCCTCTCCTCAGCCATTGTTCTCACCATCTCCTGAAGCCTCCTATTCCTGGCCACCCCCCCACCCAGGAGTACCTCGGACTTCTTAAGGTGTGCCATGGCCCTCTCGGTGACCTCCGTTAGCATGGCGAAGATTGTCTCCTGGAGGGAGAAACATATATCCTCAAGCCTCTCTCCCCTCTTCAGGCAGGTGAGGGCAGCGGTGAGGATGCCCGAGAAGGCCACATCCATACCCTTGACCGAGTAGGGGAGTTCAATATACCTCCTCCCCTCCTCAGCGAGCCTCTCTATTTCCGGCCCCCCGGGGAAGGGTATGGAAGCCTCCCTGGCGAACTTGTCCAGCATGTTCCCCACCCCTATGTCCTGGGTCTCCCCGAAGATCCTGTAGCGCCCCTCGGAGAAAGAGATTACCTGGGTGTTCCCCCCGGAGACGTAGAGAAGAACGGGGTCCTTAGCGCCCACAATGCGGCCCACCTCAAGGTGGGCGACGCAGTGGTTCACGGGGATCAACGGAAGGGAGAGCTTCACCGCAAGGGTCCTCGCAGCGGTGGCGCCTACCCGGAGGGCTGGGCCTAGCCCCGGCCCTTTGGAATACCCCACAGCATCTATCTCCGAGAGCTTCACCCCAGCCCTTTTGAGTGCCTCACCTATAACGGAGGCAGCCACCTCCCGGTGGTGCTCCGCAGCCTCCCGGGGGTGTATTCCGCCCTCAGGGGGCCTGTACATGTCAATGACATTGGAGAGTATCTCTCCTTCCTTCACCACACCGCAGGAGAAGGTGTGGGCCGTCGACTCTATGCCCAGCAGTATCATCCTTTCACAGCTGCTCCAGTATCACTCCCTCTATGCCAGTGCCTTTCAGTGCCTTGACGAACCTCTCGGCGTCCTTCCTGCTGCCCACGATCTCCCCCCAGTGCATGGGGATGGCGTATTTGGGCCGGATGAGCCTCGCAGCTTCAGCGGCCTCCTTCCAGTCCATGGTGTACTTGCCCCCCACAGGGAAGACTGCCACGTCTATGTTTTTGAGGTGTTTCATCTCCTCTATAAGATCCGTGTCCCCCGGCTGGTAGTACCTCATTCCGTCCATCTCCACCACGAATCCCACCCACCCCTTCTCCCTCGGGTGGAAAGGCTTGGCAGGGTTGTAGGCGGGGATGGTCTCAATCCTCACCCCGTCCACCTCCGTCCTATCCATGGGCCTCACCGTCTTCACCCTGCCTCCCACCTGGGATGTGACGTCTGCCGGGCCCACCACCCACGTGTCGGGCCTTCTTATCTTCCCGATGTCCTCCAGACTCAGGTGGTCGTAGTGGGAATGGGTCACCAGGATGAGGTCCGCAGGTTTGGTATATCTCAGTTTCCACGGGTCCAGGTAGACCCTCTTTGACCCTTCAATAACGAAGGACGCATGCCCCAGCCACTTTATTTTTTCCAGCATCCGAACCACCTCTTGTACGGGGCTGTAAGAGAGGTGGGGGAATAAAAAATTTTCCCGGGGGG
>NJDV01000019.1 GCA_002254765.1 Thermoplasmatales archaeon ex4484_36
AGGGGAAGTTGCCTTCGTTGAGTTCCACAAAAACGGTGATTGTGGCTACACCTACTATCCGAAGCCAGTCTACCTCTTGAATGGCTCCATGGGTCAGTGGGCTCGGTGGGTGGCGAATGAGAATGGAATTGGTCAGGAGCCAGCGGAGCCTTCTGAGGTGATGAATTACATATCCAGTGGGATTGACTTTGCCCTCCGTGGTGGACCATACACCGTGGACTCATGGACTACTTTTGGAAGGGCCATAATGCTTCCGAACCCTCCGAGATCAGAGTATGTCTCGAAGCCGAAGGTTGTCAAGGTGGTAGAATGAGAGCGAAGTGGAACAGCAGAAAGAGCGTTAAGAAACGATGCCCGGAGATGCAGTGGAGAAGGAACAAGAAAGGAGAGAGGCCATCCAAGCCAAGGAGGGACAGGCCGAGGTGGAATAGGAGGACAAAAGAGGACAGGGATCGCATAACGAATGTGGAGCGCTTCAAGTGGTTTATGGGTAAGAAACGTCCGTGGCATCCTGCCCTCGCTCGCAAAGTAAAGCTCATGGTCAACGGGGACTACAATACTGTCACTACGGCGGTATTGATTGACATCCTCGGCGCTATGGGATATGAGTTCGGAGGTGGATAAATGACAGGTGAGATAGTGATTAAAGGGGCTGAAATAGTCGGTGAACGTGAAGTGAAGAAGAACGGTATCGTTACCGGTCTGTCGAAGTACATTGGGCAGAGGGTTCTAATTATTCTCCGTGAACAGGAGGGATCGAATGGCGAAAAAGAGTAAGGACAAGGTGGAGGACCTGATAAGGTCATGGTGCCAGGATAAGGAGCTTGACCCTGCGGGGTATATCGAGGAGTACCGTAAGCTGAAGAAGAAGAAGTCCTCTCTCATAGCGAGAGAGATAGTAGCGTCCATGATAACGGAGGATTCCGCCAGTGGCGCTCAGGAGGCTACGGTCGTTCCTCTTTCCATCATGAAGGGGGAGAAGAAGAACTGGGACGATGATGAGAAGAAGTACACACGGACGGAGCAAGTCCGTGCTGTGGTGGCTTGCAAAGTAGGGGATGAGGATCCGGGCTTTGGTATCATGGTGGGGAAAGGGAAGGGGATGTCCAAGCTCGGGAAGATGAAGGTTGGAAGGTCCTACTCTGTCAAGGGAACAATAATGCAGAGTACGGATGAAATGACCGATGCGGAGTACATTACAGTGGTCGTGGATGACAGCACGGTAATAAAAAAGTCCTCGGATACCATCGAGAATCCATCCTCGGTGCTTGACAACCTTGAGATAACGAATATCGCCGAGATAACGGAGATGGAGCCTTCGAGGGCTTTCATCGGGGCCTACAAGGGTATGGTGGCGGGTAACATAACACGTTTTGGTCGCCATGTCATTCTCCTCCGGGACTCCTCTGTGGAGCCTACTGATGATCCCAATCACATAGAGGCCGAGGTCTACGACGAGGGCGACATCCCTGAGAAGTACTCTGACGTGGTCGTTGTGGGGTACATCGTGAACAAGGACGTTCCCACAATAAGTCCCTGGGGCATTTTCAGGGCAAGTAGTGATGACGACGAGGACGAGGAGGACGAAGAGGAAGAAGAGCCCGAGGAAGAAGAAGACTTCGAGGAAGTAGAGGATGAGGAAGATGTGGAAGATGATGAAGACGAAGAAGAGGAAGAGGAAGAAGACGAGGAGAAACCAAAGAGCAAGAAGGGAAGGAAGAAAGGAAAAGAGAAGAAGTATCGGGCTGAGGATTGCGCTCTCTTTGGGGAGGGGTGGGATGAGGATAGCGATGAGTGCATGGAGTGTAAAAAGAAAGACCCGAAGGGATACATGAAGTGTAAGAAGATGAGCACGGCTTAAGCTGATAGACGGAAACATAGTTGGGGGAGCGGGCATGAAAACAGGAGGACGGAAGGGGAAAGGACCGGAGAAGGGGAAGGGAGCACCTCGGAAGAAGCTTCCGAAGGTGGATTACTCCAACATAAAGTGGAGAATAAACGTCCCCTTCCGTCCTCCGAAACGTGTTAAAACAGGATTACGCTCAGTTGATAAATACTTTGGGGGCGGTCTCCCGAAGGGTTTGACAGTCTTGGTCGGTGGGGCAGGGTCCGGGAAGACGAAGTTAGCCCAGTCAATAGCGAAATACGGGGACTTCGAGAAAGTTTACTATTTCACATGCGAAGTGTCTTCGGATGCCCCGGACAGGAACGAGTTTGAGCACGTGGACCGGATTGACTACACGATGTACAGGCCCAAGTGGGACAGGGCCGTGGCGGAACTGAAAGCGTTTGTCGAGCACGATGAGCCAGATTTGGTTGTCATAGATTCGTTGTCGTCCTTCTTATCGGGATCGACAAAGGCATTGGCCGAGTCGGATATAAGGGAAGGTGTCAGCATAATACACATGACGTTTGACGGTGTTGTTCCCATCATAGGCATCTCGGAGATTAGGGGGAGTGGGTTTTCGGAGACACCAGCCGGAGGGCGTGGTGTGGAGCACTCATGTAATTTGCTTGTCTACATGGAAAATATGTATGTGAAATTCAAGGGACAGGAGATATATGGGGAGATAGGGGAGCATGTATGGCTCTCTAGGGTGCTCAAGGATAAACAGGGACTTGCTTCATCTGATGAATGTAGGGTTGTTTACAGAAATGATAAACCATACTTCATAAAAGTCAGGAGGTAGGGAAATGAGCAAAGAAGACGTAGTGGAAAAAGGTGCGAGCATAACGGCCAGACTGAAGGTGAGGGACCTTGCTCCTTTCCTTCGCAGGGCGGATTTGAAACCGTGTGAGAACATACGGTTAGAGATATCACCTGCTGGAAAGGAACACGTCCTCGTTAGAGCCATAACCTATAACGACTTGAAAACGTCCATGTTGTATTCAGAGGGAGTTGTTGATGGGAAGGTCGAAACGAGGATGGTCATGAGCTTTGTGACGAAGAAGCTCTATAACATACTCTCACGGATGCAGCTTGACACGATGCTCGAACTGACGCAGATAGGCGATAGCATCATGATGAGCAACGGGGACATAACCGCTAGGGTGTACATGGTTGAGACAGCGTGGCCGGAAAAGGACATGGTGGAGATAAAGGATGGGAGGGTGGAGCTTACCACGGGCGAGGGCAAGATGCTCGCTAGGGCGAAAGTGGAACTGTCCGAACTCTCGATAATGAAGATGATGGAAACCGATTATGCCGAGATCACGGAGAAAAACGGGGAGATTTTCATATCAACCGGGCACTTCTCGGCGAAACATGACCAGATGACCGTGAGGTTCGGGAAGATGGAGGAGGGGGGATTTGATTCCGAGATTCTCCCCGACTTCGCCCTAGCGATGACGGCGAGGTTTCCGAAGGCTGACGTGGACATGTACATCTTCGAGAGGGGAGTGCGGGATATAGTGGCATTCCACGTGCTGGACGAGGGTGTTGGGACGGTGGCTCTCCTTGCCACGGTCGAAAGGGATTGAGGAGCTTTCATACGCCATCGAGACCCTCCGCTTAGGCGGTATGTATAGATACATGGGGCGGCCTAAGCAGGTTCTCATATCGAAGGAGAGGGACATCGTGAAGTACTTTGACATGTGGAACGGTCATTCATCCGTGTTCATATCGGTAAATTCGTTCCCCCTCATAGGATTTGATAACCTGCTTAGGCCCAGTCCAGGGTCCATAAGGCTGGAGAGAATTTTCATGGACATTGACACTACGAATGGAAAGAGCGTGATACGCCACTATAGGGCGCTAAGGAAGATATTTGACAACATAGTGGTAGTTTTCAGTGGTAGGAAAGGTTATCATTTTCACATTCCGATTAAGCGGGTCGAGTATAAGATTGACCGAGACTTTTATTCAATTTACAAAAAGATGAGGTACGTTGTGAAGGCCCTCTACAGGGTGGGTCCTAAACTCGGGGAGGGTCTTGATCTCGGTGCGTCATCCGACATGAGGAGGATTGCCAGGCTACCTCCGTCCATGTACTTTGATAAGGACGGTATGCCCAATGAGCGGTTTTGTGTCATCATAAAACCCGATAGGATAGGTGCCGAAGGTCTTGGTAAGGAACCTGTCAACGACTATGTGGAGGTTGATGAGAACCCATGGACGCTTGAGGGGTTGTATGATATGCTCCATGAAAAGTACGGGGAGCTAAGGGGAGACTACGAGATGGATGATAAGTCCTTACAGGCCGTGGATATACGGAATGTCAAGGGCCTGAGCAGGGTTTACATGGACATTTATCGGGAGAAATATCCATGTCTAGCAATGCACCTTTTGTCAAATTCAAATCCATTACACATTGCGAGACTGAGTTTCGGGGTGTTCCTCTATCGGATGTTCGTCTGGCGTTATGGTAGGGAAGAGTCCCTGAAACTCGTTGATAAGATATACGTTGATCTGGCTAAGAATGTGGGGTACGTGGACGTGGATAATGAAAAGGAGAGAATGAAAAACATAAGGAGCCTTGCGAATTTGCACAATCCCCCCAATTGCACTACTATAAAGATGAATGGACTGTGCATAGGGAGGCGCTGTCCGAGATACAAGGAGGATTGAAGTGGTAGACTACAAAGTAGTGGATTCGCGGGAGGACCGCCAGATGATAGAGATGGCGGTGGACCTAGGGTACAAGGTGGGGACGCTCCCCTACGGGGATTATGCGTATGGTAGTTGCATAGTTGAGAGGAAGAGTGATGATTTCTTGGACATCAAACGCCTTTTCGCTCAGTTACACGAGCTTAGATCCTCGCGTTATACCTATTACTTGGTGGTCGATAAGTCTCTAAAATATTTCATTAATAAGCTCACAATGAGGTACATGGGAGAGAAGGAGAACGCATCCAATGTAGTAATCGGTCTGGTTGCGTCGTGCTCCATGAGGGGAGCACCTCCCATTTTCGCGGGATCGAAACGGAACGCCATGAGGATAATTGATGCCATACTTGAAAAGGCGAATGACGGGAAGAACAGGGACGTAGACTATACACCTGTAAGGCACATATCGGGAGATGACATAGCTACGTCCATCCTCGCCCAGTTCCCGGGAGTGTCCCTAAAAAGGGCAAAGTCCCTGTTGAATACTCCGTTTGTGTCTAAAGAAAGGACACTATCCGAGGTTATGAATCTCGCTTACATCTATCCAGTCCTTGATGAAGATACGCTGGTAGCTAATGACATTAAGGGTATGGAGGCGAAGTTATTAAATATATTAAGGATGATAGAGGAACGGAGGTAGTCACATGGATGGAGAGAAGAAGAAAAAGAAGACTTGGAAGTTTGGGCCGTTTGACACGGGGGAGGCGGAGCTTTCGCCGTGCCATAGTTACGCCATTGTCAGGAGGAGGATAACCTACAGTGACTACAAGGCTATCTTGGACTTCTATGAGGGCCAGTACAACATAATTAAGTTCGATTCAGCGGTGCCTCAAGGACTTGATGATGCTATTGTATATCCCAATGGCATTAATGGCTTGAGATTGAACCTAGTGCGTAGCGTCTTAATAGATGCTGGGGAGAGGATGGCTTACGTCTTTTTCACGGCATCTGATGACAACGAGAGGACGTTAGCCTTTGTTGTTGGAAAGAATTTCATGGCTGTAGTCGCACCCCTCCGTGTGTTGGACTGGGATGAGAAGTTTGAAGATACGTGGAACGTTCACGATTACAGCCCATGGAAGGTGAACGACATTCCAGCGACTTTCTTTGAAAAGAAGGTTCAGCCATTGTTCTAGGGTGGTAGGCCGATGATAGTTAGGTGCATTGTTTGTGGGACGGAGTGGAAGGTTAGCCTTTTGACCGTTATAACATCGGACGGCGAGCTTATATGTCCTAGCTGCGGCAACGTGGACGGGAACGAAGTTGTGAGCCTGGGGGTAGCTTCATGAGTTGGCTTGAGAAGTACCGTCCAAGGACGTTGGATGATGTTGTGGGCCAAGAGCACATCGTGAGGATCCTGAAGCGCGTAGCGCAGTCCGTGAAGTCTGGAAATACTGAGGTGTTGACCCACTACTTTGCGGCAGGTCCTCCGGGGACTGGGAAGACTACGATAGCCTATGCGTTCTTCCGGGACGCTTTTGGGGAGGATGCTCCCATACTTGAGATAAATGCCTCGGATGAGACGGGGGTGGATGCAGTAAGGAACAAAGTCAAGGCATTCGCTAGGACGGCTGGATACAGTTTGATAATCCTCGATGAAGTGGATTACATGACTTCCAATGCCCAGGCGGTGCTAAGGAGGGTCATGGAGGTCTATCCGAGGACTGTCTTTTATCTGACATGTAACTATCCAGATAAGGTCATAGAGCCAATACGCCAGCGGTGTTTATTCAGTAGACAGAGGTTCAAGCGCCTATCGAGCGCGGAGATACGCACCATGCTGAAGAGGATTCTCAATGCGGAAGGTTTGGAGATCACGGAGGAGGAGATGGATGCCATCGTGAACTCATCTAGGGGTAATGCCAGGGATGCCATAAACCTACTCGAAGCTTTCTCAACATCCCGGGATGGCATTGATTCTTTACTGTCTGTCAAGGCCACGCTGAAGCTTGTAGATGGCATTTATGAGGGCGTGATGGAGGGCTCTAGCGTCAAGGATGTTGAGAGGTTGGTCGTGGAGTATTTCGCAAACGGTGGGCAGATACCGGATTTTTGCGAGAGATTCATGGACAACCTCTTGAGCGATACGTCCCTGGATGAGGATGACATAACCCTCTGGATGCACCGTATTGCGGATGTAATTTATGAAACGTCCGTGGTCGAGTACCCAGAGATACTTTTCAGGGCAAAGATAATAGCTTTCATGGGGTAGTATCATGTCGTATGAAATATTACGGATACTTGAAATAGACTACACGCCTAAACGTGATACCGGGGAGGACCTTATAGTTCACCTCTATTGCTGCGATAAGCAGGGACGGAGTAAGCGTGTGGATGTCTCGGGGACGGAGCCGAGATTGTGATATTCCGTATGACAGGGCCGTTAGGTACTACTATGGTCTTGAGACCTTCATTGCCGTTCCGAGGAAGTATGTCGGGGGTGGGAAGCCAATAGACATAACGAAGGTGAAGCGCATAAAGACAGAGGAGGGACCGAGAGAGGGGTACATGCCGATAACTGCCTACATTGATATCGAGACGACGGGTAGGAGCAAGATAGATGTTAAGAGAGCCCCGGATGAAATCGTGTGCTTGACGGTTTACGTTGATGGAGTTTACTATCATCTTTATAATTATGACTTGGACGAAGAACGACTAGAGGAGATGTGGACTAGGGCATACATGAAGAACGTCCTAGGGATGGAACTGGACAGGATGGGCGAACTGTCCCTAATACATTGTGCCTCCGAGATGGAAATAATATCTACTCTAGCGGATGTTTTGGATGCCAACGATGTTTCGGTTGTGGCGGGGCACAACATAAAAGAGTTCGATTGGAAGTATATGAAGCGGAGGGTGGAAATCAGGGAGATGCGGGGATCGAGGGTGCGTCATCCATCCTGGAAGAAGTATGCCATCCTGGATACCATGCTCGGCTACAAGAAGCTGAGGGAAAGTAGTACGTCAGGAAGCGATAGTCTGAGCCTAGATAACGCATCTAGGGACATACTGGGACTGCATAAAATTCCAAAGGCTAGCGTGAGTGAACTCTATGAGAATGACCACGAGAGGCTTTCACTCTACAATATTATGGATACATACTTATGTTACAACCTGTCCTCTGCATTAGCCATGGAGGAATTTTACAACTACTTCTCCATGATTATGAGCGTAAAAATGGGGGACGTGGAGCATGGGACGAAAGTGCTTGAGGGCTGCCTAGCAAGGGCCTATGGCACCGAATACATAGTTGCTACAAGGACGTTAAGGAAGAACGCTCCACGCTCCAAAGTTCATGGTGCGATAGTCATGTTCAACCCGGAGGGAGTGTACAGGAATGTTATTGAGTTCGATAACAAGTCCGAGTATCCTTCGGTCATCCTGACGCTCAGGCTTGATCCCCTTAGTTTGCTCAAGGACTATGAGGACGAAGAGGACTGGGATATAGCAGCCGTGGCTCCGTCCGGGCGGAAGTACAAGGACATAAAGGCTCCAATTCCGTCCCTGATTGAGGAGCAGATGAAACTCAGGGATCACTACAGGGAGCTTCGTAAGAAGGCAAAGCCAGGGAGTAAGGAATGGAGGAAGTACAAACTTTTGGACAAGACCGCCAAGGAGATAATGAACAGCGTTTATGGCGCCCTAGCTAACAAGGACTCAACCTATTATATGCCGCAGTTGGCAAACGACATCACGGAGGTATCGAGGAAGCATCTACTCTGGAATAAGAGGATACTTGAGGAAAATCCCTACACTACGTCCACGGGAAAAACGGTGAAGATGAAGGTCATATATGGGGATACGGACAGTTGTAAGGCGGTTGATGAGAATGACAATGATTTAACTTATGATGAATTGGTGGAAATAGGCGAACACTATACACGGCTTTTGAACGAGTCCTTCAAGGACTTCACAGTGAAACTATTGCATTCAAAGTACAACTATTTGAGAGTGAAGGTTGATTCGTTCTCAAGGACGTATATTCAGACGGGAGCGAAGAAGCGCTATGCTTACTTGACCTTCGATGATAGGGTTGTTTGGAAGGGCTACGAGAAGGTCAGGGGTGACTCTTCCGGGATAACGAAGATGATCCAGGAGGCAGTCATCGAAGATTTCCTTCGGAATTTGAACAAAGATAGAGTAATAGATATAATTTACAAGATTGTTACTGATATTCGTTCAGCCAAGATAGAAGAGTCCCTGTTGGGAAGCAGGACTTCCATATCCTCGGAGGGAAACTACCTCTATAGGCACAAAGAGATTACAAAGGCGAATGTAGTTCCCCCGGAGGAGCGTGATGACTATCTGCCTCTTGGTAGTAGTGTATCATGGTACTTCGTGAAGGGGCTGGATGGAATCGCCGTTCTCCCCACCGATAAGGTTCCCTCTGACTATGGGCTAGAAATAGACAGGGAGAAGGTGATAAACATGTTCGTTGTTAAGAAGATGGAGAGTATATGCAAAGTCCTTGGCGTGGACGTGAAAGCGGTAGCAGGGGG
>NJDV01000020.1 GCA_002254765.1 Thermoplasmatales archaeon ex4484_36
TGACCTCGAACATAAATTGAAATAACGTCACTATATTATGAAATTCTGTGGAGAATAGGCCCATTCTTCCGTCAATGGGTGGTAAACCTTTTTATACAACTTGAGTATTGAACCGATGTGTTGATGGGTTCCTCCAGTGTCACTGGCGGGGAAACCATTAAATAGAAACAGATAAATGAGCTCTTGAGGGTTCTGTATGAAAAGAAAGAACAGTTTTAAGGTCCCAGCAGAGGTCCTCAAAAAGAACGTCATGCGGGAGGACATAAGAAACCTAAACGCTGAATTCCAGAAGATGGGAGGTGTGGTACAGTACCGCTCCACCAGAAAGGGTGGGGTTTTTCTCCTCTCCCATCCGGATCCCGAATACCTTCAGAACTTTCGGGTGAGGCTCCTCTACGCCCTGGACATCCTCCCGAAAAAGGAGCTCACTGAGGAGCTAAAGCGAAAGCTGGTAGGGGAGGGGGAGATAAAGAGGAAGCCTGAAGCTGTTGAGAAGAAGGCTGAGAAGCCTCCTCAAGAGAGGGCACCTGAAAGGGTGGTAGAGAGGAGGAGGCCGGAGGAGCCAGAGAGGGTTGTGAAGAGGGTCGAGAGGAAACACTACGTTCCTCCTGAGGTCATGCCCTACTATGAGCACGTGAAGGACTCCATAATGAAGGGGGCGGTGGATGATGGGGATATTATCCGAATGGCCTATGAGAAGAATTACGATGAGGAGTGGATAAGAGTTCTCAAAAGGCTCCTTTGGAATAACAAATGCATAGCTCCTCCAGAGGAGTGTCCTCATAGAAAGAAGAAGATGCGCCTGGAGGACATGATGAAGATGTGCTTTGACAAGGGAGAGAAGTGCGATTACATGCAATCATATTTCAGCGATCTTTACCCCCAGTGGAGAGAGAACCTGGATAGGATGTTCGGGGAGTTCAAGGACAAAAGGGTTGAGGTTATTGGTAAGATTTCGGAGGTCTACCCGATAGAGAGAGGGAAAGAGAGCCACTTCAAAATGCTGATCTATGACACTCTGGTGCGTCCAGCTAAGAAAAAGGGATCATATAAAAAGACCAGAAAGCTCTGGATTAGAGTACCTTTTAGGGATTTCGCCGTCTTCTCCCGCCCCCGCCCCTTCCACATCGGGGACATAATTAGGTTCACGGGGAAGATGATATTGCATGGCTATTTCCACGATTATTGGGTAATAAACCTGGATAGCATGGATGTGATAGAGGAGAGGGGAGAGGAGGAGATAGCGGTTCCTGCTAAGAGAGGAGGGTGAGGTCCACATAATGCATGCTGACCCCCCTCACCACGGCCACTTTATGTTCCAACCTTATCTTCCACTCTCCCTCCTGAAGATTAAGGGGTGAGAATCCGCCCTCAGAGGTTGTCATGGGAACATTAGGCTCCGTTACAAGGAACTTCTCTGGCTCTCCCACCAGCTTGACCCTGATGACGGGGAGGTATTTTCTCTCCTCTTCAAAGTCTCCCCCTATGGCTATTCTCTCAACGCTCACCACCCCCGGGGACCTTACGCTTAACGTGACAACTCTTACGCTTCCCACACCAACCCTATAGACAGTCTGGGCGGCAGTGATGAACTGGTTGAGTTCTCCCTCAAGGTAGGAGAGGGTGCTCTCCTCGGAGTAGCCTCTTAGGGCATCTGCGATGTAAGGCAGGGTCGAGGAGAGAACGACAGCGACTATAAGGATCTTAAGCGGCATCTCCTCCACTTGTCTCACCCCGGGGGAGGTATTCCCGGTCTGACTGATTAACTTTTCCCCCTCTCGAACTCCGCCAACCTGCGAAGGGCCGCCAGCTTCTCCTTTCTTCCGACCCTAGCCTCCTCAACCGCTCTTCTCAAGGCACTTATCGTTCTGTCGTACGTCCTGCGGTCTACAGGATAGGGAACGCCGTCCTTCCCGCCCACAGCGAAGGAGTACTTTATAGGGTCCCTCCATGAGGGGGGTTCACCGTATATCAGCTGAGCGGTCAGAGATAAGGACCTCAGGAGGGATGGTCCCACCCCCTTCTCTTCCAGCACATCGTCTAGTTTCTCGGGTTGCTTCTCATAGAGCCTCTTCACAGCCTCCCAGTCTATGTGGAAGGGCATTGAGAGGTAAAAGGGGGGTAGGGGGTTCAGCGTTGGCTTGAGGCCCTCCTCGAAGAACTCCAGTGTGCTCTGGCCTCCCCGGGAGAGGTTTTGGAGCCTTCTTATAAGTACCTCTCCCTCTCTCACCTCCTTCGGCCCCTCTCTTATGAGGTCCAGTAGCACTTTTTTGTGGGCGGCAGACTCCCTAGCGGTGAGATTCAGTACCCAAACCTGCCTCCCGTCCCCCAGTATGGCGGTGTGGGGTTCAGTGGTGAAGTCTCTGAGCTTCTGGGAGATCCAGTGGTACCTTCTGGCCATCCTCTTAGCCTCATTCATTCCCTGCTGGACCACTGCCCAGTGGCCCTTATCGTCCACGAAGAAGGTGTGGTGGTAGAGCCTATAGCCGTCCTGAACCGCCGCTGTGTCCACCTTGGCGGTGAGCCTGCTAGCCCTCTTGAGCTCCTCGGGGCTAGCATCAAGCAGACCCCTCTCAATTAGGGCTTCTATCTGTTCAGGTACCTTCCTTGACCTCCCCCCCTTCCCTCCAAGGACGGCCACTCCGTGTTCCTCCATGGTGAGCGCCTCCGCAAGAGCCCCGCACGTAACTGTGGTGGTCCCGGAGGAGTGCCAGTCGAAGCCGAGAAGCATGGAGAGGGCCTGGAACCAGAATGGATCGGAGAGCCTGAGGAGCACCTCCTCTGGAGAGAACTCATCAGAGAGCACTCTAAATATCTCCCTTGAGAGATCTACCATCCTGCGGAAGAGCCACGGCGGTGCCCTTCCCGGGTGGAGGGGTAACTCTGCAACTGCCGTTCTGCGCACGGCTCTTCAAACCCTCACTGGGATATTTAAAGGTTTTTTGAGGGGGTGGGCGGTGGTGTTCTGAAAAGATTAAAATCACATGTTCAGTATTCCCCCCACGGTGTGCCTATGAGAATTGAACGCCATCCCATTCTCACCTTTCGGCGGGGCAGGAGGGTGAAGTTTTTTTTCAACGGCCGGGAGGTGGAGGCCCGGGAGGGAGAGACCATTGCCATGGCCCTCTACGCCGCAGGGATAAGAGACCTTTCAAAGAGCCAGAAGTTCCACAGACCCCGGGGACTTTTCTGTGCCATAGGAAAATGCTCCTCCTGCCTCCTCACAGTGGACGGGATACCCAACGTCAGGACGTGCATAATACCTGTGAAGGAGGGCATGAGGGTTGAGGCATCCGAGGGCAACCCCCGTCTGGCGGATAACGTCCCTCCCCCCAAAAAGTTCATGGAACCGGAAACTCACAGAACGGACCTTCTTGTTATAGGCGGGGGCCCGGCGGGGCTTCAGGCTGCCATACATGCCGCGGATATGGGGGCGAGGGTGACTGTTCTTGATGAGGCCCCTATGTTGGGCGGACAGCTGGTGAAACAGACCCATAAATTCTTCGGAAAAAGACAGCTCCACGCTGGTGTGAGAGGGATAAAGATAGCCGAAATGCTCATTGAGGAGGTCCGCCGCAGGGGGATAGAAATCTTCAGTAGGACCTCTGCCGTAGGGCTCTTTCCCTCGGGGGAGGAGAAGGTGGTGGACGCCGTGGAGGCGGAGAGGTATCTGCACCGCTTCACCGCCAGGGCGGTTCTGGTAGCCACGGGTGCCATGGAGAGGTATCTGCCCTTCCCCGGGGCAGACCTTCCCGGGGTCTACGGAGCGGGAGCTGTTCAGACCCTAATGAACACCTACGGCATCCTTCCCGGGGAGAGGGTTCTCATTGTGGGGGCAGGAAATGTGGGTCTCATCCTCGCCTATCAGCTCATGCAGGCGGGAGTGAAGGTCCCCGCCGTGGTGGAGGCTCTTCCCCGAGTAGGGGGTTACTTCGTACATGCGGCGAAGATAAGAAGACAAGGAGTACCTATTCTCACTCGCCATACCATTGTTCGGGCCGCGGGTTCGGGAAGGGTGGAGCAAGCCACTGTGGCAGAGCTTGACGAGAGGTGGAGCGTGATTGAGGGGACGGAGAAAACCTATGATGTGGATGTAGTGGCTCTCTCTGTGGGCCTGCGACCATCCGTGGAGCTCCTTCAGCAGGCGGGTTGCTCAATGAGGTTCGTCAGGGAGCTTGCGGGGCTTGTACCTTTGAGGGACAGGAACATGCAGACTACCGTAGAGGGGATTTACGTGGCTGGGGACGCCTCCGGGATTGAGGAGGCCACCACCGCCATGCTTGAAGGAACGATAGCGGGCATCTCTGCGGGCTTTTACTTGGGGCACGGGGATGAGAAGTGGCAGGAGAGGCTTGAGAGAGCAAGAGCGGAGCTAGAAGAGTTCCGCGACGGACCCATTGGAAGAGAAGTGAAGAAGGGAATCGAGAGGGTGCTCATATGAGCGAGGAATGGATGAGCAGGGGATACATTACGCTTGAGGAGCTTGATGGGGTCCATCCTCTCCCCGGTAGGGAGCGGCTCATGGAGGGACCTGTAGCCATACCCGAGTGCCCCCAGGAAATACCCTGCACTCCGTGTAGGGAGATCTGCCCTACCGGGGCTATAACCATGGAGAGGGTGAATGACCCCCCGAGGGTGGACTACTCCAAATGCATAGGATGCTCTCTTTGTGTACAGATCTGCCCTGGACTCGCCTTCTTTATGGTGCATCTGAAAGAGGGGAAGGCGCGGGTGACCATGCCCTATGAATATCTTCCGCTTCCCCGGCGCGGGGAGAGGGTACGACTGCTGGACAGAAAAGGGGAGGTGGTGGGAGAGGGGGTTGTGGTTATGGTGATGACCAGGGAGAGGAGCAGAGGAGACACGGCGGTTCTGACCGTTGAGATGGCAGAGGAGCTTGCGATGGTGGTCAGGGCTGTGGAGGTGATGGGCGATGAGTGAGGAACCTGTGATCATCTGCAGGTGCAACGATGTCACCGAAGAGGAGATCGTGGCGCTCATCGAGGAGGGCATAACGGACATAGAGGTCATAAAGAGGCTTACAAGGATCGGCATGGGGCCCTGTCAGGGCAGGACCTGCATACCGCTGGTCCAGTCCATTATCGCAAGAAGGACCGGGAAGCCTATGGAGGAGATTTCGTCCCCCACCTCCCGCCACCCGGTAAAGCCGGTGAGGATGGGGGTGTTTGCTGGAGAGGAGGTGGAAGAATGAAGGAGAGGGTTGTGATAGTGGGAGGGGGGATAATGGGCCTTGCCACGGCCTACCACCTGGCCCGACTTGGAGCAGAGAACGTCACCGTTCTTGAAAGGAGGTTTGCCGGCTACGGAGCAACATTCAGGACGGGAACGGGAATCAGAGAGTCCTTTGGGGATGAGACGAACATCTGGATGATGAGGGAGAGCATAAAGATGTGGAAGGCCCTGGAGGAGGAGCTTGGGCACCCGACGGAGTACAGGCAGACCGGCTACATGTTCCTTCTGCACACAGAGGAGGAGATGGAGAGCTTCCGGAGGAACGTCAGCCTTCAGAACTCCCTCTCTGTCCCATCCAGGATAATCTCCCCCGAGGAGGCCAAAGAGATCGTGCCCCCCCTCAATATCGAGGACGTTCTGGGGGCAGCCTACAACCCGGAAGACGGCAAGGCCAACCCCTTCCTTGTCCTTCAGGGATATAAGAAGGCCTCTCTAAAGATGGGGGTCAAAATACACGAGTACAGCCCTGTGGAAGGAATAGTGGAAAGAGGGGGAAAGAGAGTTGTTAAGACTCCCCGGGGGGAATTCGAAGCGGACATCCTGATCAACGCTGCTGGTGGCTGGTCGAAGCTTATAGACAGGATGGTAGCTGTCCCCTCTCACGTTGAGCCCTACAAACACCAGGCCATAAAGACCGAGGCATTGGAGAGGGGCCAGATAAACCCTATGGTGGTGTCCTTCAAACATGGGGGAGCCTACCTCACCCAAGACATCGCCGACGGGGGTGTCATTGGCGGTGTGGCTCTGGCAGAAGGACCCACCTTCGATATGAATCCCACCTTGGAGTACGCTATTGAGGTGAGCAGACATTTCACGTGGCTCATCCCCGCCCTCAAATATGTTCACATAGTGAGGCAGTGGGCAGGCTTCTACGCTACTACACCGGATAAGAACCCCGTGATAGGCGAGGTCGCCCCCGGATATTACATAATTTCAGGTTTCAGCGGACATGGGTTTATGATGTCCCCCATGGCCACTAAATCTCTGGCGGAACTAATAGTGGAAGGCGGGACATCTGCCCCCCTGGACTTCTACGATCCGCACCGTTTTGAAAGGGGTGAGTTCAGGGAGGCCGCCATCCAGATGGGCTAGAGCATTATTTTGTCTCAGAGCATAGAGGTAGTCTCCTCAGGTAGAGAACCTCCTCTCCGTTGAAGGAGAAAAGAAGGGGGTAGATTTCAACCCCCCTCGAGAGAGCTCGAAAGAATACCTCCTCGAAAGCGGGGTCCGTCTCCCCGTTGGGGAGAAAGCATCTGGAGTCCTGACGAAACACCAGAAAGATAACAGCAGCCCTCATCCCCTTCTCTTCGGCCCTAATCAGTTCCTCAAGGTGCCTCCTTCCTCTCTCTGTTGGGGCGTCAGGAAAGAGGGCTACGCCATCCCTTGTCAGGGTGCAGCCCTTCACCTCTATAAGAACCACCTCCCCCCTGCTGTTTTTGAGAAGGTGATCCATCCTGCTTCTGCCCCAGCGCACCTCATCCTTCAGCTCCTCTACCTTACCCAGTTCCTCCACTACCTCCTTTTGGATGATCCATTTGGATATCCTTCTGTGATATCCGGAGTGGATGAAGACCCAGCTCCCTGCTGCCTCCCCGGCTATTACGTCATATTGGGTCTTCCTGCCCCTCCCGACACCTTTCTTCCCCGTGTAAGTATCTCTTCGAGTCTTCCCGGATCGTGAAGGTGCGCCTTCACCGCTCCCTCCCCGGGGAGATCAACCACGGCGGTAAACCTGTTGGGGCGTTCTAGGAAACGTCCCTCCTTCAGACCGCTGAA
>NJDV01000021.1 GCA_002254765.1 Thermoplasmatales archaeon ex4484_36
ACTACGTAAAACCCTGGGTTTTTGAAAATATATGTGGGTTTGACGCCTGTCAGTGTTACGTTCGCTCCGTCATAGAAGGTCCATGTGTAATTCACTATCTCTATGTTATCAACACTTCCACTACCATCAAAGGTTACAGGGGTGTCCTCGCCTACAATGATATCTTCACCTGCATCTGCCACCGGAGGCGTCATATCAACAACGGTTATGTTCACAATATCTGAATCCTGTCTTCCAGCAACATCCCACACGTATAGATACACCTGGAACGTCCCAAGGTTGTTAAACGTATGTGATGGCCGAACCCCGTAAAGCCTCACTGTTGTTGGGTCCCTTAGAATCCACGTATAATTGTATATACCAAAATCATCGGTGCTTCCACTACCATCAAAGGTGACCTCCGTTCCAATATTAACAATGCGATCCTCCCCCGCATCTGCCACCGGGGGTTCCTTATCAAGGTCTTTGATCTGCCATCTCAGAAATGGGTACGTCCTGCCCTCTATCAAGCACCATATATATGTAAGGTCCCATTCGGCGTTGGCAAAGGTTGCAAAGGTCTTCATCTCTATCGTGGTTTTTCCTACCCCCCCAGAACTTGTGCTCTCACCGGAGACATTCAGATCCCAGAAACTGCCTGTGATGGCTCCCGCAGTATTGATGCCGCAGAACCCACCCACATAAGCTGTCCCTGAAACACTGCTTGCAGTATACGTTTTTGATACCGAACCCTTTTCATTGAACCCCACAAATCCGCCAACATAGTCGTGTCCTCTCACATGACAATGAGCATAGGAGTTTTCCACCTCTCCTGTGTTGTTGCCCATGAACCCGCCCACATAATCTACTCCCGTAACATTTGCTATTACAAAGGAGAGAGAAATCCTGTCCCCATTGCCACCTACAAACCCACCCACATAATTTCTGCCAGTAACTCTTCCTTCAAAAGATGATTTCGTAATGGAGCCATTTAGGTTGAGTCCAGCAATTCCCCCAGCAAAGTTTCCTCGGCCAGTGACATTGCCGATGGCTGTGGATTCTGCTATTTTGCTCTCATAGTCGTTTATACCAACAATACATCCGACGTAGTTGTACCCGGAAACATTGCAGGTTGTTGTGGAATAGGATATTGTTCCCTTATAGTTATACCCAACCATTCCACCAACATACACTCCATTTCCAACAACCTCTCCTGTTACAGATACATGTGTAAGAGGACCATTATTAAATCCTATAAGTCCGCCCATAAAAGACCTTCCCTTTATCTCGCCAGAAAAGGTGCCATTGGATGCGCTCCCTCCGTAATTGAAACCCACAAGCCCGCCAACATAATCAATACCACTCACCACACCCTGTACACGGGAATTAGCTATTACATTCCTGTTCTCTCCCGTAATGCCACCCACGTAGTCTCCATCTCCACTCACTGTAACAATGAGAGTGGTATTATAAATACTCCCCGCGCTATTTATCCCTGTGAGACCACCAACATGATCCTTTCCAGTAACCTTCCCGACAAAAACTGAGCGCAATACCGTACCCTCATTATACCCCACAATACCGCCCACAAAGCTGTCTCCTGCAACTGCTCCAGTGTGGTTAAAGTCCGATAGCTCACCCAGATTCCACCCCACCAACCCTCCAACTCTCTCGCTCCCATGTACGTGGCCAGACGAAGTGGATGCGATTATACGCCTTCCGCTATATCCCGCCAGTCCCCCAACATTTTTGATGCCGCTCACGTTCCCCGTGTGATGCGAATTGTAAATCGCAGAGCCACCATATCCGATAAGTCCACCAACATCCTGCTTCCCTTCCACGTTCGCTCTAGCATATGCATACCTCAGAAGTCCCTTACCATAGCCAATAATGCCCCCAATTGAACTATTCTCTCCTTTCACTGTTCCGTTGAAATGAACGTTTCTGATATCTTTATAATACGATTCGCCAATTAACCCACCAACATTGTCTCTCCCACTCACCTCTCCCACAGCAAAGGTGTTGTTCACCCAGTCGAACCTACCATAGCCAAGCAAGCCACCGACATTGTTTCTCCCACGCACCTCACCCACAACATGGGAGTTGTTCACCCAGTCGAACCTACCATAGCCAAGCAAGCCTCCTATGTTATCCCCTACCCCTGTAACTTTTCCATTGAAATAGGTATTGTTCACCCATATCACTTTTCCATAGCCTATAAGACCTCCCAAATAATCCCCACCACCAGTAACATTTCCAATCACATAGGAGTCGTTCACCCACCCAATATTTCTCCCCCAGGTCTCCTCTATAGACCCTATTAGACCACCCACTCTGTCCCCCACACCGCTTACGTTGCCGATAAAATATGAATGGTTCACGCAGCAATCACCAAGAACCCGCTCCCCTTCTAAAAAACCAATTAACCCCCCAACACCATACCCATTACATGATATATCTCCAATCACATAGGAGCTGTTCACCCAGGACTGGCCTGTTTGCTTCCATGCCTTCACGAAACCGATCAAACCCCCTGCGTACTCCCTCTCGCATGTGACGCTACCAACCATGTAGGAGTCTTTAATAGCAAAACCTCTCACCTCATACAAATACCCTATCATCCCACCTACATAAGCCTTACCACTTACATTTCCGATGACGTGGGAGTTTCTTATGCTACACGTCTCCCCATATCCCATTATACCTCCAGCGTATGTAGTGTTTGATGTTACATTTCCCTCATAACGAACGCTGATTATCTCCGACCGGTATCCCTTGCCCAAAATCCCTCCAATGCCATCATGCCGGGCATACCTATTATATGTGGTGTTCACCTCAACCTTTGCAAAAGAGTGGGATATGGTACTCCAGTGTGCGTATCCTACCAACCCTCCAACACGAAGTGATGTGGTCGACACATTACCAATTGCATAGGAATGATACACTCTGGATCGATACATCTCACCTATCAGTCCCCCACACTCGTACCCTCCTTTCACGGTGACAACGGCATATGAATAATTCACATATCCATTTCCTAACCACCTAATAAGACCTGCGGCAGATCCGCCGTATATTTCGCCTTCAACACTACAGTTGTCCACTGAACCATAACTACATGCACTTATGAGGCCTCCAGCATATTTCCCCCTGATCGTAACGTTCAGAAGCTTTACGTTCCTCACAACACCTCCGTAGACATTCCCGAAAAGACCCACGTAATCGTCTGACGACCTGTTTATGAAAAGTCCGCTGATTGTATGATTTCTACCATCAAAGACTCCTGTGAAGGGGCTTGAGTAGTTACCAATAGGTATGAACCCCGATCCGTTGTTCCAAGATCTGGTAACAGATGCATTTATGTCGTTTTTTAGGACATAATACGCACTCAGGTTCTGGCTCATGTTTTGAAGGTCCCACACGTCTTCAATGAAAATTACACTCAAAGAAGGCTCGTCGCCCCCCCGGATAGGCATTTGCGCCTTTGAAAACCCAATAATAGCCTGTTTTGACAATGATCCCAAAAGTTGTCCCGTAAGAAGAGTCGCTGCAAGTGAAAGAAGGAGGACACATCTCAACCATCCCTTCATCACAAAACCTCCATTCAGAGCTTTCCCTTATAGACATTGGTGGAAATGTACCCCAGTCCCTTAAAACTTTCTATTCCAGCACCTTCACAGCTATAGAAGTTGTGTGAGCTTTTTTTACCATGGAAACAGGTTAACCTGGAGATGTCCCAATGCGAGAAGAACGGGCTCACAGCAGATGACCTTGAGCCGCACCCCTCCATAATCGACTCAATCAACACCTGTACGATGTGCTATCACTGCGTGGCCCACTGCCCATCAGTCGTTCCCATAATGGACATATAATAAGAAAAATAAGGATGGACATGTTCGTTGCAGGAGCTGTGGCGGAGGGGCTTAAGGAGGCTGCGGAGAGGATTCTTAAAGGAGAGAACCCCTTCAACACCGCTGTTGACAGGGTGAAGGTGAGGGAGGGGGCGGGGGAATGTTGAAGAGGATGGAGGAAGCGGCGGGACTTGTAGACGCCTTCGTCTACCCGTCATCGTTGATCGCCCTGAAGAGGAAGCAGGATGTGGTGAGGTCTCTACTTGACAGGACGAAGGGGGAGTATTTAATAGCGGTATCCAGGCCAGATCCCCTGAGAGGATAGGCCACATTTACGTTTTGTCGTCTCGCACAACTACACAAACCTGTATATGTGTGGTCGCAAGCGACAACAAATACACGACGCATGATTCTCAACCTCTCCCTGAGAGATGCTCCATGAGCGCCTAACGTAAAGAACCCCTTTCATTGGGAAAGGGTTAACAGAAGGTTTTTAATCCTCGTGGTGTTGGGGTGGGTGTTTTCTGGTGATAGAATGGACCGATACGCCATTTTCCTGATACTATCTCTGCTTCTTCTTCTCCCTCCTGCGTCGGCACTTGACACAGCAGTTCCCGCGGTGAGGGCTAGAGGGTCACAGACGTACTCTCCACTCTCTGTATGGGACATGGGCTTTACGGGGAGGGGTGTTGGTGTGGCCATAATAGATGGGGGGGTGGATGACGAGCACCCGGACCTAAAGGGGAGGTTTGTTGCGGGGGTGGACCTGACCGTTCCGGATACCCCACTCACCCCCCGGGACGGCTCCCTCAACCCCGACGACAACGGGGGCCATGGGACCTTCTGCGCGGGTTGCATAATGGGGAACGGGAACTCAAGCGATGGGAGAATTATGGGGGTGGCTCCTGAGGCCACCCTCATAGACGTGAAGGTCTACCGGGCCCTTGAGGCTGGCAGGCTGGCAGAAAACATCGTGATGCCAGCTCCGGACAGGCTGATAGAGGCCCTTCAGTGGATCGTTGATCACAAGGGGAAGTTCAATATCCGAGTAGTGAGCATATCCCTCTCTGTGGGCGTGCCCAACTCCAACGGGACGGACCGCCTTTCACAGGTGGTAAACGAGGTGGTGGGGGCGGGAATCGTTGTTGTGGTGGCCTCGGGGAACGAGGGCCCGGACAACAGGGGCTTCAACCCACCCGCGGCTGCCGACGGTGCGATCGTGGTGGGAGCGGTGGATGACAAGGGAACGGTGTTGAGGGAGGATGACACCATAGCGGACTTCTCCTCCCGGGGGCCAAGGGCCTCCGACGGAGACGCAGACCCCTTCGACGAGTTCAAGCCCGATTGTGTAGCCCCGGGGGTGGAGATTACATCCCTTGCCAACTCCTTCTCCTCCTTACCTGCCGCCGGCTACTCAACCGCCAGCGGGACATCCTTCGCCGCCCCCATGGTGGCTGGGATAGTGGCTCTCATGATAGAGGCCAATCCCTCCCTGACCCCACAGCAGGTGAAGGAGATACTCCACATGACAGCGGAGCCCAGGGGGACCCCTTACGACCCGGACCTCCCCTACCCCCACAACAAATGGAACCCGGAATATGGCTATGGGATTGTCGACGCATACGAGGCGGTGAGAATGGCACTGGCGCTTAGAGGTGACAGCCTTCCCGCTCCCCATCTAAACGAGATCCCCTCACCGGATGATGACGGAAACTTCACGCTGACCTGGAGCAGTGTTCCTGGAGCGGAGTCCTACGTTCTCCTTGAGTCCGACGATCCCACTTTCTCCCACTACACCGCCCACGACCACCTCACAGAAACCTTCTACCCCGTTGTGGGCCTCTCCCCGGGGAGCTACTACTTCGGAGTTGTGGCAAGGGGAGGGGGGACCTTCAGCAACATGAGCAACACCGTAAGTGTTGTTGTGACGGGAGGGGGAGAGCCACCCCCGCCCCTCCCAACCCCCCGCTTTGAAGCGAGAGAACTCTCTGTGGAGGAGGGGGTGAACTATAGCGTCTCCTGGAGCCCCGTGGAGGGGGCAAGCACCTACATCCTTCAGGAGGCAACAGCATCCGACTTCTCAGATTCAAAGGACCTCTACCGGGGTGGGAAGACCACATATCATATAACGGGGCGGGCCCCCGGGGACTACTTCTATCGGGTTAAGGCCGTCGGGGAAGGACGGGAGAGCCCCTGGAGCGCCCCCCTTACGGTGCACGTTCACAAAGGGAACGAGAGCACCCCGGGCCCGTGGAATCAAACGGAGCAGCCCCCTGGGGGCGGGGGGAAGACCTCCCCGGAGGAAAAGGGGGAGCTCAAAGCGGCGGCTGTGGTGATCGCAGCATCCGTCATGGTGGCCATAACACTACTGTTTGTTTACCTTAAGAGGAGAGGGGGGGCTACCCTCCCCGCCTGAGCTCGGGGATGCTGCGGAAACCTTCTGCGGACGTGTACTAAACAATTGTCGTGTTAAGTGTCCCGTTATTCTTGGAGGATTCTTTTTATAGGTGTCCTGAACGGTAGGAGAATAGTTTTAATATGGAAATCTCACCTTCAGGACAAGGCGAGGGGTCCACCGTGAGGGCCCTTTTCATCTCACTCCTCAAACCCCTCTCCCCCCCGTCTAGAGAGAAGGATGGCCGCCGCTGCCGCTGCGATCAGAATGATCCCTATAGCTGCATAGAGGAGGGTGTTATCCTCTTTGTCGGGGGCCGCCTCTTCCTCCTCAGGGTGGGAAGAGGGATCGTTGGGGTTTGTTCCCTCCTCCACCTCCCTCCCATCCGTGAAGCCGTCGTCATCCGAGTCCTCGTCCTGCGGGTTCGTGCCGTTCAGGTATTCTTCAAGGTTGGTGAGGCCATCCCCGTCGGGGTCTAGCGAGGCGTCGTTCTTATCCGAGGGGTCCAGTCCATGTTCCCTCTCCCAGCGGTCGTCCATCCCGTCGAAGTCCGTGTCCCACGTGACCTTTATTCCCATCCGATGCGAGGAGTTCGTATTTCCCGCCATGTCCCAGGCGAATATCTGGAGGATGTGCATCCCGGTGGTATAGGCGATCGAAGTTATCCTCGTATCTGTATTCGATCTCCGTGCCGTTAAGGTAGATGACCTCTACCACAACGTGGGAGAGGGCAAAGTTGTCAGAGGCGGAGAAGTGTATTGTCAGGCTCTCCCCGGGGTTCACCGCCCCCCAGAAGGCATCAACGTGCACCGCTGGTGGGGTGAGGTCCACGGTGAAGTTGACCTGATCCGCCGCTGTGTTGTTCAGGGAGTCATAGGCCTCGACGATGAGGTGGTGCTCCCCTTCGGAGAGGGTGAGGGTGTGCACGGTGACATTTCCCACGTCTAGGGGTTCTCCCCCGTCAACGTATAT
>NJDV01000022.1 GCA_002254765.1 Thermoplasmatales archaeon ex4484_36
TCTGCTAGGGTCTCGCCCAGCTGTGCCCTGTCGAACATCTCTGGGGCTACAACGGTATACCACTTCTTAGCCCTCCACCTGTCCTTGATCTTTTTTGCCTCCGCCCTGCTCTTTGTCTGCCTGGCCATTGCGATCCTCCTTTAAATGCAGCTTAGACTTGAAGGCTGAGGTACTCTTCTCTTATAAAAATTTCCACACCTGTGGGAGCTGCCACTACTCCTCAGGGCGAGGTTTGTACCTGCTCCCCCCGAAGAACTTGCAGGTGAAATAACCCATCACGTTGTAATTTCCCCAGAGTTTGCCGTGCTTTAACGTCAGCTGTTTTCTCCCAAATCCATTCCAGAAGGCCTGTTTAAAGAAGCCCAAAAAGGTGGATCTTGCCCTGTGGTAAATAATCGCCCGGGGATTGTATCCTATTGTATAGCCCGCTTTGACCGCCCTGAAGTTCAGATCTATATCCTCTGCGGTGACAAATATGGGGTCGAACCCGCCTATATCATCAAGGACATACCTCCAGTAGGCGAGGTTTGCCGAAGGGTAGGTGATATCGTAGCCCCGATAGAAGAGCTCAACCCGTCCCAGCTCTTCAAAGGGCTTGTAGCCGATGTTTATGGTCTTTCCGGCGGCGATGTCATAATCCCTCAGTGTAGCCCTCATCCCCTTGAGCCAGTTGGGGTTGGCTATGCAATCGCCGTCGGTGAAGGCCACCACCTCTCCCCGGGCCATTTTGATCCCCAGATTCCTCGACTCGCCCCTCTGAGCGGCGTACTGCCTCAGCCGTATCTTCTCCTCCCCATACTGCTTTATGTATTCTCTCACTATATGCTGTGTTCTGTCCTCGGAAGCAGCATCTATGATTATGACCTCAAAGGGCTCCTCCTGAATTACAAGGCTGTCAAGCAGGTCTGCTATGTGCCTCTCCTCGTTCTTGACAGTCACCACCACACTTATGAAGGGGTGGTCCACTTTCTTTCCTTTCTCAGTCAGAGGGCACCTCCTCCATGAGCTCTATCCCAAGGGCCTTCTCAAGCTTCTTAACGAGCTTATCAGGAGGGTAGATGTGGCCGCTCTCAAGTTTTGCGATTATCGACTTTTTCTCGTTGATTTTCCGGGCAAGGTCCTCCTGGGAGAGACCGAGAGCTTCCCTAGCTCTTCTTATCCTCTGTGGGTAGTCCTCCACCACTTCTTTGGTCATCCTCTCAAATATATCCGGCGGTGAGCTCCTCCTTCTCAGGGCAGGAGAGGCTGGAGAGTGGGTTTCGGCTGCCCTAGATGGTCTTTTCATCTCCTTTCCCATCCTAGCACAGCTTTTACACACTTTAAGAAAAGCTCCTTCAACCTCTACCAGAACAAGCTCGTTCACGTCCTTTCCGCACATCTCGCATATCATAGGGGCACCCCCTGATTGTATGTTCCTATATTGTCCGTTCATCTATAACAATTTTTATCTATATCATTCCCCAAGTCGGCTTCTTCCTCCTGTGGATCTCTATGACCTTCGTGAGGGTCTCCCGCTCCTCCGGCGTCAGATCAGCTTTGAGAAGCTCTCTCACCCTGCCCTCCGGTATGTCAACGTAGAGGATATCCCCCTCTTTGAACTGCCTTCCTACCGTAGCCCCCTCAATAGCAACGGCCACCTCCATCCCCAACGACGCCTCCTTAATACTTTTCTTCTCGCTTTGTATGGACTTTATCACCCCAACCCTCTTCCCATCGCCCCGTATGAGGGCGTGCCCCACCCTCACTCTCCCGGAGAGCACCTTCACTCCCACAATGGCCGGATGGCTGATTCTGAAGACGTAACCCTCAAGGACCTTGATCTCGGCAGGGTGGGCGTACTGCTGTCTTCTCTCCTCCTCCAGCCCCGGGGAGGGCGTTGACATTGAAAGCCAAAATGACCCTGTGGAAGGGGTCTTCTATTGCGGAAAGCTCCTTGATGTCCCTCTCCGAGATGTCGCCAATCTCGGCCCTCGCTATCTTTATTCCCCTGTCCTTGAGCATCTTGGAGAGGGCCTCCAAGGATCCCAAGGTGTCAGCCTTTATATAGACACCTTCTCTGTCAAGCTCTATTGAGAGGGTGCTCAGGCGCCGGACCTCTTCCAGTACCCCTTCAACCCGCTTTTCATCGCTGACCCCCCTCAAAGGAGCCCCAGCTATGACCCCCTCAATGTCCTTCGCGAGCACCTTAACCCCCGCCGCTGCCACCACCTCATTTATCTGATCGAAGCGGTGCTGGGGATCCCTTATCTCATCAAGTGGTTTGGGCTTGAGAAGGGATTTCACCTTTGTCACCACAGGCTCGGAGGTCGTTCCCACCACGATGATGTCCCCAATTTTTAAGACACCGTCATAGACTATCACATCTAGAGTCTTTCCCAGACCCTTCTCCTCCTTCACCTCAAGAACAGTTCCTTTCGCCTCGCCCTCCTCCACCTCAAGGCTCTTCTCAAGAAACCTCTGAGAGAGCCCTATGAGAAGCATCAGGAGCTCCTGAAGGCCCACGCCCCATTTGGCGGACATGGGGACTATGGCCAGAGTGTTTGTGAAGTCGGCCACCCGATCAAACCTCTCCGCCGAGAAACCCTGCTCCCCCAAGGCTCCTATAAGATCGTAAAGCTTCTCCTCAAGCTCCTTCTGGTATCTCTCAGTCTGCTTCTTGAAATTCACTGTGAAGGGCACGTTCTCATCCCTAACCCACCCGCTCAGCCTGTCTATTTTGTTAGCTGCCACCACAAAGGGCGTTTTGAACTGTTTCAGATAGTTGAGGGACTCTATGCTCTGGGGTTTCAGACCCTCATAGATGTCCACCACAAGGACCGCAAGGTCCGCCAGAGACCCTCCGCGGGCCCTTAAAGTGGTGAAAGCCTCATGCCCCGGCGTGTCTATGAAGAGAAGACCCGGTACTTTCAGGCTTTTATCTTTTAAAAGACCACCGCATAAATCATATATTGCCGAGGCGGGCACTTCAGTAGCACCTATGTGTTGTGTTATTCTCCCCGCCTCCCTCTGGACAACGGTGGTTCCACGTATTCTGTCCAACAATGTTGTCTTGCCGTGATCTACGTGCCCCAGAACGGAGACTATGGGTTGGCGAATTCTCATTGAACCACCCCGGGGAGGAAGGTAAGTGAAGGAGATATAAAAAGGGTTCTTAGAGGGCTCAGAGAATGCAGGAAGGGGAGTACGGACCCTCTATTAATGTTTTCCCCAACAAATGTTAACCTTCGGCACTAAATTGTCATTCTCACCCCCCATGGTTGAAAATTGTTAAATACCCTTAAAACATTGTATCTTAAGGGCAAACTGACGAGAAAAGGTGTCCTGTAAGGTGTTTACACATGTATTTAAAGTTCCTTCTTCCCGCCTTTATAATGCTTTTTTTTGTTTCGCAGCTTCCGGTCTGGGAGGAGATTGAGGGGGATGATGGAATCGAAAACTCCACCCACACCTACAGAGAATGGCAGAGGTTGGGCTATGATGACCTATGTACCTATTTTTACCCTCGCCCCTCACCAACATATCTGCCCCCGGAGAAACCCTACGAACCTCTAATAAAAACTGCTCTTCCTGATTCCCCCCTAATATCTCCATGGCAGACTACTTTCACTGGAAACCTTGACAACGATACTGCCCTTGAAATCGTTGTCCTTGGAAATAACACCCTCTACGCCATAGATGATACCGGCGAGCTCCTCTGGGTAAGACCACACCCACCCAGGTCAAACTTAGGCTGTGTAGGGGATGCTGATGGGGATGGAAGGGCAGAGATCTTCGTGGGAATCAAAGGTACAAATGAGAGCCAAGCAAGGCTTGAGGTCTTTAACTTTTTAGGTAAGATAGTAAAAAGCATAGCAATTGAAGGCTATGACGGGGGTGTCCCGGGTCACGTAAGAGACGGATATTACGATGGCTCCCCCACTGTAAGCGCCCTCAAAGATTTAAATGGAGACGGGATGGTGGAACTCTATGTGGAGCTTCACGCCTCCTACGATCTCTATCCTAGGGGACTGCTCTGCATAGACTATTCGACCGGGGAGGTGATGTGGAGCTTCATAGAGGCAACGCATATAACAAACATCATTTTCCCGGATCTCAACGGGGACGGAAGGAGAGAGATAGTCTTCGGCACCAGTGCCTCAAAGAATGGCGCTATCTGCCCCCTCACTTACACCAATGACTTTACCTCCTACGTCTTCGCCCTCACGTCTGATGGAAGAGAGCTCTGGAGATATGAAATAGGTAGGGGATTTTACCACACCATGGTTGCTTCGGCTGACATAAACGGTGATGGTGAGTTGGAGGTTATATGCTACCTTGGCGACAAAGTCCCGGAGGAGCGAACTGATTTCGGAAGGTTACGTGTACTCTCCTCCAGCGGTGAATTAGTTAGGGAATACCGCACTCCCTATCTCTGGCTCAAACCGGCGGGCATCTATGATATAGACTCCGACGGCACTCTTGAAGCGATTGTACAGGCACAGAACACTGAAGAGGAGGTTGACCACCTAATCATCATGAACCTATCCTCGGGGGAGATCGAGCGAGACGCCGAGGTACCCAGGACCGAGGGGAAGGATATAACCTTTGTTCCCGGGGGGATTAATGATATAAACGGCGACGGGAAAGTGGAAATCGTGGTCTCCCCAATGATAGGAGCAAGAGTCCTTGTATACGATAGCAAATTGAATCTTCTTTGGAGTTATGGGGGTGTAAAGGCTCCTGGCATGGCCCTCATATCTGATGTAATCCCCGGGGGGGTAAACGAGATAGTTTTGACGGGAAACCACCTCACTGTGCTCTCCCTGAATGTTGACGTTGAAGTGGAGAGAGAAAGCCCAGAGGAGACCACGTACGTAATTGAGGGGAGGAGTGTAAAATTCACCGCTAATATTCTCAACACAGGGAATGTGACATGGGTGATGGGAGTCTCCTTGCTTCAGGATGCAGGGGAGGAGCTAAACTGCCTGAAAAGCTGGATGCTTAAAACCCCACCACCCGGAGGCAGCGATACGATATCCTTTGATTGGTAGAGCTCAGGTTTTCCTCACCCAAAAAAGTTAACCCCGGGAAAGAGTTCACTGTAGAGGGACACGTTGAATTGAACCTCACCTCAAAGGGCTGGGATGAGAGAAGAGTTAGCACTCTCCTTCCGCCGGTCACCATCACTTTAATCTTTTTTGAACAGAACTACACCACTTCAATAGGAATGGGGGAGAGCTTTGAGACCACCTTCATCTCACCGGAGAGAGGTGGGAGTTATCCCATAATTCTACGCATTTGCATCCCTCGGCTGGGCACTCTGGAGAGAAGGAGCACTGTGGAGGTTACAAGCCCTAGACTGCTCGGGGCAGGGAGTGGGGTGGGGGAAGCATCTTCTGAAGAGGAGAACGTTTCCTTTCATTCCACTCTACAGGAGGGACTATGATCACCCGATAAGTGATCACAAGATGAGGGAGAGGATCTATACCCTCATAAAGGAACACCCTGGAATAAACCCCTCAGAGATATGCAAGAAGCTTGGGATTGCCCATTATAATACTGTGAAACACCACTTACGGGTTCTGAGGGATCGTGAACAGATAGTCCTGAAGAGAGACCCCGTGAAGAGGAGGTTTATCACATGCTACCCCACCGATAAGAATTATGAAGAGCTTGGTTATCTCTCCGACGCAGAACGGTATCTCCTTGAAGTGATTAAGCGCTCCCCGGGGATTACCCGCAAGGAACTTACGGAATTGTGGCCCTACTCCCAGGCCTACCTCACAAGATGTCTCAAGTCCCTTCAGGTAAGGGGGGCTGTGATAAAAGAGGGCAGGAGGTACCGGAGAAGGGGTATATAATTACATTCCCGCTCATAGCATTGATCTTCTTCCAAGAAATTTCACATTTTTTGCAAAAAATATTTTTATGTGGGAGGTATACTTCTTTTTTGTATAAGTGGTTCCTTCTTTTCAGTTAAACTGCTTTTCTTCTCTGCCAAGGGGTGAGGTCATGCATGTGTCATATGATAATATTCGGGACGTGAATGTGCCAAACCTTCTTAAGCGCTCCTTTAAAGAGATAGAGCAGGCCCAATCCTTAAAACACAGGTTCTACACCAACGACATAGTAAGGTATCTTAAAAATAAAGGAGTTAACGACAGGGAGCTGACTGTTGCCGAGATGGCTCTAAAGGACCTTGAGAGAGTGTTCTGGGCGGTGGAGGATACCGTGGGCAATGAATATAGAGAGAGCTCCCTTAGGCTTTACAATGAAATAGTCAAGGTCTACTCCTTTTTGAACTTCACCGAGGTGCTCCTACAGTGGAACGGCCACAGAGGAATATTTAGAAAGGGTCCAACTACTCAGGAGATGATAAGAAGGTTCAGAAGCTCCCTTGTCCCCCTCTTTCAAACCACCTTTGATGAACGTCTTATAAGGGAGAGAATTAAAAGAGCCAAGAGAGACGATGAAATCGTAGAGATTATAGTGGACTTCCTCAAAGGGCGCGCAAGGAACATAAAGGTCTATGGGGAGGTAGCTGAAATCCTAACAGGGATTGCGGTGAATACCAAGCCCTTTCTCTATATGAGGGCCCTTGAGAGTTTTGGAGAAGACTTAGAGAGGGTGGAGAAAGAGCAATTCTTTTTAAGCACCAATATTGCCTTGTTAGTCTCAGAGCAGCTGAAAGATATGGTAAGGACGAAACTGCTCCTTGAAGACACCCTCTCATACATCTACGGTGCTATAGAGGTCAGTACAGATGAAGACTCTAATTTTATACTTGATAGGGCGAGGAGGGAAGAAAAAAAGATACGTAGAATTCTCAAGTGGCTTTGAGAAGGTTTTCGGCTGCCCCCGGGGGGCGTACCGGGGGCAGCACAGGGGGGAGGGGCCTCAAATAGAACAGAGGTTTATGGAGAAGGTGACCATCCCACCCGGTGAGGTCCCTCCTGCTTTAAGCCCCTTACATTGTCGTTATATTCTTCAGAGGATATAAAGAAGTTTGTCACATGTGATTTTCTATAACCTCCAAAAAAGTCCTCCCGTACTCCTCAGCCTTCTTCTCTCCAACTCCCCAGATCTCAAGAAGCTCAGCGTAGCTTCGGGGCTTTTCAAGTGCCATCTCAAGAAGGGTTCTGTTCTGGAAGATCACGTAGGGTGGACACCCCCTCTCCTCAGCCATCTCATCTCTAAGCGCCTTTAGCTTCTCGTATAGCTCAAGGTCCTCAGGCACCTCCAGCTCCACAGGGGAGAGGTCGGCAGCCGGCAAGAGGACAATGGACCTATCAGTGTTGAGGGCCTTAATCCCTTTGGGGGTGATAGCTAGAAGCTTTCCCCCGGGGATAAAAGAGATGTATTTCTCCTCAACAAGCCTTCTAAGAGTTCCCGAGATTACCCCTCTGTCAACCCCTGAGAGAACTCCGAAAAGGGGGGAGACCCTCTCCCACCTCTTTATGAAGTCGCTTCTTAGCCTTCCCTTGAGTAGGTCTACTATATAGCTCCTTCCGGCTTCTCCGCTAAAGCTTTCAACAGCCTTCAGAAGAAACCTAGCAACCGCATCCTCAAGGGAGCGGTACTCACCCAGAAATATGTCCCCCCTTTCGGTGGCGTGAAAGGGACTATGAGTTCATTGAAGAGTGTCTATAAAAAAGGATGGTGGAGAGGGGTAAGCAAAAGTACCCTCACAGGCCCGGTTGAATTTGTGAGAGGCTCAGAACTTTCTGAACTTCTCCTTAGGTACCCCACAGACAGGACACCTCTCCGGGGGCTCCCCCATCACGGTGTAACCGCACACCGGGCAGATGTAAATAGGTTCATCTCCAATGTCGCTACCGGCCTCTGCCTTCTCCTTCGCGTCCTTGTACATATTGGCGTGTATTCTCTCCGCCTCCAGGGCGTAAGTGGTGGACCGAACTGCACCGGATTCACCCTGCATCTCCGCCGTAGCCCTATACACCGGATACATCTCCTCTATCTCAAAGGTCTCCCCCTCTATTCCGCTCTGCAGGTTCTCGGGGGTCTTTCCAAGATAGCCCAGCTCCCTAGCGTGGTTCCTGGCATGGACCAGCTCGGCATAGGATATCGCCCGAAATAGGCGGGAGATATTCTTAAACCCCTCACTCTCGGCAATCTCAGCAAATATGGCGTATTTCATGTGGGCCATGGACTCTCCAGCAAAGGCTTCCTCAAGAGCTTTCTTCGTCATCTTCTTCATTCTGTCACCTCAAAACAGTTCTACAGTGGAAGAATCCGCGGAAGGTTATAAATAAGTTCCCCCTTAAAAGCTTTTAAAAAACGCACAGTAAGCCCTTCCCTCCACCTCAACAGAGATCCGTCTCTTTAATCTAACGGCTAAACCTTTAAATCCTCCCACCTAGAGAGGCGGAACGGTGATAAAATGCTGAGCGTGAAGACACTACCAGTTCCTCCAGTGGTTTGTGAAAGAGCAGGTAGAAGAGGAGGCCAGCGCAAAGGAGGTCCTAGACAAGATTGAACTGTTGAGCGGGAGCCCCCACGGCATCTATATGCTGGACAGGGAGCTCGCTTCCAGGGCACCCGCACTGAGGGGACTGCTCACGCTCAATGAGGAGTGAGCAGCCCTCCTCTGGCTCTCTTGATAAATCAGTATGTAAAGTCCTCTGATTCCACCGATGAGCCCGGAGGAGAGATTTGTAAAAGGAGGACCTGGAGATAGAAATTCCCCACCCCGGAGGCTGAAGGTAAAGCTACAGGAGATAGAGGGAGGAGCTGGATATCTTTGAGGGATGGGACTGGCCTCCATAATAATTTTTCAGAGCAGACCATAGGATATATCCTTATCGCCAGAACACTCCTCCTCTTTATTCTTGAGAAAATCGTCCAGTGTAACGTTCCCCGGGGTGCTTTTAAGTTTCAGTTTGACCTCTCTTCGGTACCTCTCAGGCATCCTCCTTTTGAACATCCCCAAATTTCTTCTCCGGGGTTCGTACTGGCTAAAGTAGTAAGACTCCCAGAGCACACTCCCCTCATCCTCCCTCCCTCCGCAGCCCAGCTCCCTTCTCAGAACCTTTATGGAACCTTTTACCTCCACCCTCAGGCGCCCCCTCTCGCTGAGAAGGGAGAGGCAAAAAGAGCGCTCATCCCCCACAACTATCAGGTTCCCCGGGAAGCGATGAGCGAAGTGGTCCGCTAACATCTGTTTTATCCGGTGTTTAGGGCTTGCATATCCAACCAGAATCCCTCTCCGGGGCTCTTCAAACCTTATGAAACTTTTCAGGTAGTGGTACTCCGTCCCCACCTCCCGGATCATTCGTCTTATCCGTCTCACCTTCTCGTTCTCGGGCAGAAGAAGGTCGTCCTCAGAGATGCCCCGGGCCAGAAGTATGTCGGCCTGCCGTAAGTCTCTATGGCGCTTAAGGTAATTAATAGAACTCTCCCTCAACTCCCCCACCACCTCAGCGTACTCTGTCTCCAGCCCCTGAGGAGGAGGTATGGCCAGGCCCTCTTCAGAGCTACTCCCAGTTCACTAAGTTCCTCCGGCGATTCTATTCTTCTCCGTTTTCTGATTCTGATTATTCTCCCTGCGCTTACAGGTCCTATCCCGGGGACAGTGAGGAGCTCCTTAAAAGAGGCGGTATTGGGGTCAACAGGGCCGTCAAGTAGGCACTCTGCAAGTCTCTTCTTGGGATCCTCCGCTGGGAGGTAGCCCTCATCGTCAAATACGCAGAACAGCTCCTTCTCAGAGAAACCGTAAACCCTGTGGAGCCAATCCAACTGATAGTGTCTTTTCTCCCTCTGAAGAGGTACAGACTCACGCCCTTCAAAGGGGGTCCCTTCAATAGAAGTGAAGGCGGAGTAGTAGACTCTCCTAACTCCCATCTTCCTGTATTCATAGACTGCTCTCCTGAAAATATCAAGGTCCCTCTCCTCTGCTCCCCCCACTATCATCTGGGTGGTGTGCCCCGCAGGGAGAGGGGTTCTTCTCATCTCCTCTCTTATAAAGCTCTGCCTTCTCAAGATATCTGTCAGGTAGTCCTTGCTGGGGCTTATCTCCCCCATGGTGGAGCTGGATACAGTCTCTATGTTTATGCTCACCCTGTCCGCAAGCTCCATGGCCCTTCTGATGTGATCCCTTCCTACCCCGGGGAGTATCTTCAGGTGCACATAACCTTCAAAACCGTACTTTCCTCTTAGAAGTTCCACGGCTTCTATCATCTCCTCCATGGTCCTCTCCTCATCCCTCCCAACACCGGAACTTAAGAAGAGACCCTCGATATAGTTCTCCTTATAGAGTTTCAGAACTATTTTCGCCAGCTCCTCAGGAGTGAAGGAGTATTTCCCGCATCCCCTACTCATGGCCCCGTTGGGGCAGTAGTAGCAGCTGTGAGTGCAGGCGTTGGTATAGAGGGTCTTGAAGAGGCTCACACACCTCCCATCAGGAGTAAAAGCCTGACAGACCCCTGGGAAGGACACTGCACCAATGCGTCTGAATCCCGAGACACTCCTACTGCTGGAAGTGGAGGCACAAACATCATGCCTGCTCCCCCTGCCAAGCGCGCTCACCTTGGCCTGAAGCTCCACGTCTAAAGCAGTGGAGGAAGAGAGATGCCCCAGTTTATCTGCTCCATTCACAGGGAATAATCCACTCAACAAGTATTTTAATAAACACTAAGGGGGTGGGTGAAAGATATCCCTTTAAATACGACCAGGAAGTTTTCGCGGTGGTGAGCATATGAAAATAGACTTAAGGGGAAAGCTTGCCCTGGTTACGGGTTCCTCAAAGGGCATCGGGTTCGGTGTAGCCAAGGTGCTCTCCGGGTGCGGTACCGATTTGATCCTGCTCTCAAGGCTTCTTCTGTACCCCCCGGTGTTTCTCACCCTAGCACTTCTGCCCGGGATGAAGAAGAAAGAGTGGGGTAGGATCACATACCTGACAAGCGTCGCCATAAAGGAGCCCATAGAGGGGCTCACATTAAGCAACGTGGTCAGGATTTCCACGGCGGGCCTTGTGAGAGACCTTGCAAGGGATGTCGCACCCCACGGGATAACGGTCAACGGCATAATGCCGGGAATGATAGACACCGAGAGGTTAAGGGAGCTTGCTGAAGAGAGGGCAACGGCCAGGGGAATCTCCGCAGAGAAGGTTTTAGAGGGGTTCGCCTCGGAGATACCCACAGGAAGACTGGGTGGCCCGGAGGAGATCGGATACCTTGCTGCCTATCTAGCGAGCGACTACGCCTCCTACATATGCGGCAGCATGATACCGGTTGATGGGGGAAGACTGAAGTCCTCTCTGTGAGGGATGCCCGTGGAGGTGTACCTCATCTGTCACAGCACCGCTGTAGTGGCATGCGGTGAGATGACGCTCCTCTTCGACTATTCTGAGAAGGTTTGCGGGAGGGCGGTGAGGGAACTGACAGTTAGAGCCCTCTCCGGGAGAAGCACGGTGGCCCTTTTCTCTCATGCCCACGGTGACCATTTCGATATTGCAGTCCGGACCCTCCCCGGGGTGGAGCTCTTCGTCCTACCCCCTGATGTCCCAGAGAGCGAAGAAAAGCTGCTCACCCCCTCCATAAAGGTCAAGGTGCGGGATGAAAGAGAGCTCCCCGGGGGACTCTCCTTGAAGACATATCCAAGCACCGACGAGGGGGTGGCCTATCTCATTGAAGGGCCGAATGGTGGTAGGGTCTTCTTCGCAGGCGACCTTGCACTGTGGGCCTGGCCCGGGGATGAGGAGGAAGATATAAGGAAGGCTATAGAGGAATGGAAGAGCATTTTGAAGGAGGTTTCAAAAGAGTTGGTGGACGTGGCGTTCCTTGTGGCGGATCCGAGGCTACCGCACCTGGGAGGGTTTGAAGAGGCTCTGGACGCATTAAAGCCCAGGCATGCATTCCCCATACACAACTTCGGGAATCTTGAATACTTAAAGAGGCTTTGGAGGGAAGGGGTGCACGTCCCCACCTCTTTGGGGGAGAAATTCCGCCTCATCCTCCCTTTTTAGAGCGAAAATGTGGTTTTTAGCAGGCCACAACGCTTATATAAGGCTACGATTTTTTTTCAACTTTTCTTATATACTCTCCTTTAATTCCTATCAATACGGCGGGAAAAGATGCCTCCTTTCAAGGCATGCCCCCTAACATCAGGCCCCTCCTGTGTTTAAGCCCCCCTTGAAAGGAGGTATCCCTGCTAATAAAACCTCTATTAGGAATGCGGGAATAAGGTTGTGCCCTTTTTTTGCCCCCGGGCACAACCACTCATCTTCTAAGAATCTTTAAATAGGGTGGTAGGATAAGAATAACTTGGACAAAGGTCAGGTAAGTGGGTCTATGAGATGCCACGCCTCTAAAGAAAGGCTTAATGCGATTCCAGCTATGCTTCTTATGTTCCTGATAGCCATTATTCCATTTCTAAGCGAAGGCACCTCTATTGAGGAGAGCCGGGAGGGCGGGAGTAGCTCTTTCGTAGCAGATGGCGTCTATATCAGCATAGGCTCCACCGACGAGAATACCGTCTATCCCCTCTACCCGTACAACCTCACTCTGACCTTTGAGATGTTGGACCCATCCGAGCTTTACCTTACCTTCACCCACGTGCGCTATTCTATCACCATAAGAGGCGGATTTCTGCGCTCCTTTATCCTTGATACCTCAGAGGCGGAAGGTTTCTTAACCATACCTCAGGAGAGCGTGAAGCTCCTCTCCCAGCAGGGCTCATGGATGCTCAACTTCACCTTCATTCCCCACTGGGAGATGGCAGAGGGCAATTACAGCCTGGTGCTCAAACTGACAAACTCAACGGGGGGCAGCAGGGAGTACCTCTTCAGAGATGCGTTCTACCTCTCCAAGAAAATAATGATATACTGGCAGGGAGGTGTTCTCAACGAGAGAGGCGAGGATGTGTCAAGGGGATGGGTGAGGGGTAGGGAGAAGATAACGCTGAGGGACATAAGGCTCTACCACCTTAAGGCGAACGGTAATGTAAGCTCTTTCTACAGCCGCATGAAGGACTTCAACTTCACCCTGCTCTCCTCTTCTTTAACCAACTGGAGGTGGTGGATCAAGGACTCTGTCCCCTTCTCCGGAAGCTTTGACCTCACGCTTGTAACCCCTTCAACTACTGGCATACTCGACTGTGCCCTCTCTATGGATAACCTTCCTGACGGTGCCACTCTCTCAGAAGACCTAACCTTTAAGCTGAGGGTGGACTCCAAACCCCCGGAGGTTAGATTCCTGGGGTTTGAAAGGGAGGGGGACCACATCAACTTCACTTTCTCCGCGGAGGACCCCCATGCTGGTATCGACGGCGGATCCATTTCTGCGAGGGTTTTCAGGCAGAGTGGTGACGCTTTATTACCCGTCCCGGGGAAGGTCACCTACATTGACGGAACCATAAGGGTAGCCGCCCGGGACGAAGGAGGGGGGTATTATTCTGTTGAAACTGGTGTGGAGGATACCGCTGGCAACGCTCAGAAGATCAATATAACTGTGATAGTGTCCGATGGGGAGCTCTACGATATAGCGGTTGACGGCCTGAGATTGCTGGACCTCCCCGTCTTGAATCGGAGCGCAAGAGGGGAGGTCACCATCCGCAACCTTGGCGGGCCCTTAACTGGAGGTCAGTTGAACGTCTGGCTTGATGAGGAGATTATATACTCAAAGAGACTCCCCTCCCTCTCCCAGGGGGATGTCCTGCGATACACATTCTCCTTCCCATGCGGAGAAGAGGAGAGGACGTTAAAAGCGAACGTGAGAATCCTGGGCGAGGAGGTGGACAGTAACCTTAAGAACAACGAGCTCTCTATGAAGGTCAAAGGTGTATTCGTGGATGTGGGGCTGAGAGAGGCTAGCGCTGTGGAGGGCGAGGGGAAGGTGAGGGTCAACGCCACGGTGTACTACGAGGGTGTAGAGACCCTCCCAGGGATCAGATACCAGGTGCTTTACGATGAGGTACTCATAGTGGACGGAAACACTCCTGCCATCCAGCCAGGGGAGGAAACGGAGATATCCGTATCTGTATTCCCCTCCCTCAGATATAGCCAGATCAGGATAGTTCTGGACCCTGAAGGAGAGCTCCCCGAGAGCGAAGAGGGGAACAACGAGGTGACACTTCCCAACCCCTGCCTAATTGAAGAGCCCCGGGAGGATATTCCTTCTGAGGACGGCGGCACTACGGATGATCCCCTCCCTGCTGAGGAAGACAGCCCCGGGGAGGAAGAGTCCCAAGCACCTGCAGAGAATGACAGAGGAGATCCTCAGGAAGGGGGAGCATGAGATTCTGAGGAGGGAGGCGCTGAAATACCGCCTCCTTACCCTCTTCTTCCCGCTATACTCAAAGCTGAAGCGGGAGAAGATAGAGAGCGGGATTAGGTGGGAGATCTTGGGGTACTTAAAGGCAAAGCCCTACGCCACCTTCTCCGACATAAAGAAAGACCTTGGTCTCACAAACGGCACGCTGATACACCACCTGAGGATCCTTGAGAGGGAGGAGCTCGTGAGGTCTAGGAAAGTGGGAAAATACAAGGTCTTCTACCCCATTGACAGGAAGATGCCGGAGGACTTCAACTACCTCTCCCCGGTCAAGAGAAAGATACTTCAGTACATCATGGACCACCCGGGAGCGGTCCAGAAGAGCATAGCAAGGCTCCTTGGGAAGTCCCCTACAGACCTGAACTACCACTTAAACGAACTTTACCGCATGGGTCTTATAAGAAAGAAAAGAGAGGGGAAGTTTGTGAAGTACTACCCCCTCTGAAAGGGGAGGTGGATGGATGGAGGAGACGGTGGAGATAGCAAAGAGCCCTTCCACAGAGGATCTCATTGAGGACTGGATGGACTATTTCGAGCTGAAAGGCTTAATAGGCGAGATAAACGACATCGCTTCAATTCCCACCCGAAATAGTCTCTACATCTCTTACATGGACCTCTTCTCTCTCAAAGAGAGCATAGCGAGGGCCCTGAGGGAGCACCCCCGGCTCGTCCTGAGGGCAGGTGAGCTGGCCATCAGGAAGATCCTGGGCCCGGAGGAGGCCGGCAGGAGAATAAACATACGATTCACCGACCTCCCGTCGGAGTTCATTGTAAACATAAGGGATCTGAGAAGTGTTCACCTGGACACCCTTGTGATGGTGGAGGGGCTCGTCAGGAAGGCCACGGACGTGAAGCCCCGCCTTAGAAAAGGGGTTTTTATCTGCCAGAGGTGCGGCCACGAGATAGAGATTGAAATGGACTACCAATACAGAGAACCTCTGGAGTGTCCAGAGGAGGAGGGGGGGTGTGGGAGGAAAGCGTCATCTACCAAGTTTGAACTTGACATGAAAAAATCAACCTTCGTAGATGTGCAGAAGATCGAGATACAGGAGTCCCCGGAGTCGCTCACCGGCGGGGATCAGCCAAAGAGGCTCTCTCTCTATTTCTACGACGACATAGCCGGAAAGGTCTTCCCCGGGGACCAGGTCAAGATATGGGGCATCTTAAGAGCGAGACAGAAGAGAGACGCCTACGGGAAGCTGCCCCTCTTTGACATATACCTTGAGGTTAACAACTACGACAAGAGGGAAAAAAGCTACCTTGAGCTCGAGATCACCGAGGAGGATGAGATAGAGATAAGAAAATACGCAAAGAGGATGGACATCTACCAGCTCCTCATCAACTCCCTCTCTCCATCCATATACGGTATGGAGGCTGAGAAGCTCTCTTTGATCCTTCAGCTCTTCGGCGGAGTGGAGAAGAACCTTCCAGACGGCACAAGGGTCCGGGGGGATATCCACGTTCTCCTGGTGGGAGACCCGGGGACAGCGAAATCTCAACTTCTACGCTATATAGCGGACCTCGCACCCCGGGGAATATACACCTCAGGGAAGTCCTCCTCAGCCGCTGGCCTCACGGCAGCGGTGGTGAAGGACGAGTTCGGCGAGGGAAACTTCACTCTCGAGGCTGGAGCGCTGGTTCTGGCGGATGGGGGGATAGCCTGTATAGACGAGATAGACAAGATGAGCGATGTTGACCGCTCGGTGATGCATACCGCCATGGAGCAGCAGGTGGTGGCCCTCTCAAAGGCGGGAATCCAGGCGACTTTAAGGGCCAGGTGCTCCATCCTTGCGGCTGCAAACCCCAAGTTCGGCCGTTTCGGAGAGAGGGAGATCGTGGACCAGATAAACATACCCCCCGTTCTCCTATCGCGCTTTGATATTATCTTCGCCATAAGGGATCTTCCGAACCCTGATCTCGACCGGAGAAAGGCCGTCCACATCCTCAACCACCACCAGTGGGGTGAGAAGAAGAGGAAGATAGAGATGACCACAAAGGGAAGAGGGAAGGTGGAGGATCTCGAAGAGATTGAGGAGAAGGAGTTCATACCTCCTGAGCTTCTGAGAAAATACGTCTCCTACGCCAGGCAGAACATCTTCCCAGTGCTCACGGAGGAGGCGAAGGATAAAATCATAGATTACTTCCTCACCCTCCGCTCCCGCTCCCACGAGGAGGGAGGCATGAAGATCATTCCCATAACCACAAGACAGCTTGAAGCCATAATACGTCTGGCCGAGGCCTCCGCCCGAATACGGCTGAGCGAAGAGGTAACAGTGGAGGACGCTGACAGGGCGATTAAGGTCTTCAACCGTTATCTGGATTCCATAACTGAGGGAGGGGGGATAGACGCCATATACACCGGCAGGTCACTGGCCAAGAGAGAGAGGCTTCAGGTGATCCTTAAGATAATTAGCGAACTGGACAGCATAACAGGGGAGGGTGCCTCTATAGAGGCTATCACAGACCGGGCAAAGGAGGAGGGGCTCACCAGGGACGAGGTTGGGGATGTAATAAAACAGCTCCTGACGAGCGGATATATATATGAGCCGAGACACAATGTGTTCAAGACGCTGTGATGTGGTGCAAAATGGATGAGGAGCCTGAAGGAAGGATATACATGAAGGTGCACAGGAGGGGAGGGGACATTCTCCTCGCCGCATGTGATGAGGACATTATAGACAAGAGATTCAGGGAGGGCATCTTCAGACTCCACGTGAAGAGGGATTTCTACGGGGGAGACCTCGTGGCGGAGGAGGTCTTCATAAGAATGCTTCAGCAGTGCACCATGGCGAATCTGTCCGGGAAGTTCGTTGTGGAGCTAGCTATCAAAGAGGGCTACATCCTTGAGGAGAACGTTCTCTATGTGGAGGGGGTGCCCCACGCCCAGCTCCTGAAGCTTTGAGGTGTTTCCGTGCGGGAACTTGTCAAGGTCTGGAAGGAGCCGGAGGTCCTTCAGGGGAAAAGAATACAGGCCCTTGTTGCCATCATAACCACCCGGGGATGCTCCTGGTTCAGGCGGGGGGGCGGGTGCACCATGTGCGGATACAATATCCCCCGGGGGGACGTTGAGATAAACGGTGAGGTGCTGAAAGGTGAGCTTGAGAGAGTGGCCAGTGCTTTCGGAGGCGAGGAGCTCATCAAAATATACACCTCAGGCTCCTTCCTTGACCCCGGGGAGGTACCGCAGGAGGCTGTTGAGCACTTCGTTGAGAGTCTCGGGAGGCGGGCAGAGGAGTTGGGGGTAAGACCGCACCTTCTGGTTGAGAGCAGACCTGAATATGTGACAGAAGAGGCTTTAGAGCCCCTTATCTCTAACTTCTCTGTGACGGTGGCTCAGGGGCTCGAGACCTCAAGCGACGTGATAAGGGAGGAATCCATAAGAAAGGGGTTCAGAACTGTTGATTTCCTTAGGGCCCTTGAGGTTCTTAAGAGGACAGGAGCAGGCTCAAAGGTATATCTGCTTCTGAAGCCACCATTCCTCACAGAGAGGGAGGCTATAGAGGACGTCGTAGGCAGCTTTGAGTTCCTCAAAGACCTCTACGTCCAGACCATCTCCGTGAATCCTGTTAACGTTCAGAAGGGCACCCTTGTAGAGAGGCTCTATAGGGAGGGGAAGTACAGGCCTCCATGGCTGTGGAGCCTCATCTACGTCCTCAAAGTAGGGAAGGCCATAGCTGGAGATAGGAGGGTCATGAGCGAGCCCAGCGGTGGGGGGAGGCCCCGGGGTCCCCACAACTGCTTCAGGTGTGACAGAAGGGTTCTTAGGGCCATACGGGACTTCTCCTACTCCCCTGACAACAGCCTCCGCCGCCTTGAGGTTGACCGGTGCGTCTGTATAAGGTCCTGGAGGTTTCAAACCGCCTTCAGCTTCGCCTGATGAGCTATCTGGAGGTGCGCCTCTCCTTCTCCTTCTTGAGAATCTTCTGAAGTTTTCTGAAGCATTTGTTCAGAGCCGTTGACATACCCCAGTCCCACTCCTCTACAACATAAATATCATAAGGGGTTGACCCGCCAGTCTGCCCTCCTCATCCACTATAACAAGGATGTTAGTGCTGTTGCTGAGCATCCTCTCCACAGCCTCCCTGATAGTCGCTTTGACACTGACGGTGACCGGGGGCGTGGAGATGCTCTTTACCAAAACCTCTGTGGGTTCCTTCTCCCCCCTCACCTCCCCCTTGGAGCTCTTGCTCTGAGGCTTCTCAAGGACCCTCATGAGGTCCTTCAGTCCCACCACACCGGTGACCTTCCCCCCGGAGTCCACCACGGGAAGTGCCCTGTAATCCTCCATGACCATAAAACGCACCGCATGGGTGCTGTTCTCCTCCTCGCTCAAAGAGGCGGGGGAGGGGTTCATTATCTCCCCAACCCTGGCACCACCCACAAGCGGGTCCTGAGCGGCAGCCTTTAGAACACTCCTTATGCTCACTACGCCCTTGAGCCTCTCCCCCTTAACAACAGGAAGGGCCCTCAGGTTCTGATAAATCATAATGTCGGCAATGTCAAAAAGAGATGTATCTGGGTCTATCCTAGGCGGCATGAAGGTGAAGTGCCTTACTTTGGCGTTTAGGGGTATTTTCCTCCTTTTAAGAAGACTCTTCAGGGAGATCATTCCAAGGAAGCTCTTCTTCTCTACAACAGGTAGGACCCTCTCCTCCGTTTTGAGGAGCTTTCCCACAGCTTCCGAAATCGTCTCCTCAGGCGATATGACCTCAGCCGGCTTCTCTGCGATGTCCTTTGCTTTGATCTCTTTGAGAGGGACCATCCGAGCTCACCTTCTACCCCTATATGAACTCCATATAATAACCTTTGGAGAATTGAAAATCCATCAGTGATGCCCCGGTGCAGAAGGCCGAAAAGATAAGATTAATAACATGAGACATCTTCTGCATCCCCATGACAGGAGCGAAGGTTGCCATCGTGGCCGGGAGCTACTCGGACCTTGAAGTCATAAAGAAGGCAAAGAAGGTCCTGGATGAACTGGGGGTTGAACACGATGTCTTCATCTACTCAGCTCACAGAACCCCTGAGGAGCTTGTTAGTTTGATCCGGGAGGATGCCTACAGCTGCTACATCGCTATTGCGGGCCTCTCGGCGGCTCTCCCGGGGGTCATTGCCGCCCACACCACCCGCCCGGTGATAGGTGTCCCAGTCTCCGGAAAACTCAATCTTGATTCAATACTCTCCATAGTTCAGATGCCCCCCGGGGTCCCCGTGGCCGCCGTGGGCTTGGACAGGGGGGAGAACGCCGCACTTCTTGCCGCATCCATACTCAGCCTCTCCCACCCAGAGATAGAGAAGAGCTTGAAGGAGTACAGGGTGAGAATGAAAAAAAAGACCTTAGAAGCGAACGAGAAGGTAAGGGGTGAGCTCTGAGTTGAAGGGAGAGAGCATTGTAATTCTGGACAACGGTGGCCAGTTCACCCATCTGATAGCCAACAGCCTGAGGCGCTTCTCCCAGGTGAGGACGGAGATAAGGGTGGCGGACACCCCTGCGGAGGAGCTTGAGGAATACGGTGGGATAATACTCTCCGGCAGCCCCTACTCCATCTACGAGGAGGACTCCCCCCAGGTGGACAATAAGATCTTTAACCTTCCCGTCCCCATTCTAGGCCTCTGCTACGGGATGCACCAGATAGCCCTCCACTATGGGGGAAAAGTGAAAAGGACTGGCAGAAGGGAGTACGGCTACGCCAGGCTCAAGGTCAGGACCCGCGACCCAATATTCAAGGGATTGCCCAGAAGCCAAAGGGTCTGGATGTCCCACGGGGATTCCGTGACATCACTCCCTGAAGGCTTCAGGGTCATCGGCAGCACCTCCGGCTGCCCGATAGCTGCCTTCTCGGACCCCGTGAGGAGAAGGTGGGGCCTACAATTTCACCCGGAGGTGGAGGATACCCGCTGGGGGGACGATATACTCTTCAATTTCGCAAGGGTAATATGCGGTCTTGAAGGGAGATGGACTGTTGAGAACTTCACCGATATGATCCTGAAGAACATAAGGGAGGAGGTGGGGGAGAAGGAGGTTCTGTCGCTGGTCTCCGGCGGGGTGGACTCCACCGTGGTGGCAGCCCTTCTCCTGAGGGCCCTTCCCCCTGAGAAGGTGTATTCCATCCACATCAACACCGGTCTGATGAGGAAGAACGAGTCCGAAGAGGTCATTGTAGCCCTGAAAGCCCTGGGGATTAAGAACCTCATCTACAGGGATCGCTCTGACCTTTTCCTGAAGCGCCTTGAAGGGGTCCACGACCCGGAGGAGAAGAGGAAGATCATCGGGGAGCTATTCGTTGAGCTTGTAGAGGAAGAGGCGAGAAGACTGAACCTTGAGGACTGGCTACTTGCCCAAGGAACCCTCTATCCGGACACCATAGAGTCGGGGGCAACAAAGTACTCCGATGTCATAAAGACCCACCACAACCGTGTGAACATCATTCTGAGGATGATCGAGGAGGGCAGGGTTATAGAGCCCGTGCACGAGCTATACAAGGCGGAGGTGCGGGAGGTGGGTAGGGCTCTGGGACTGCCCGAAGAGATCGTTGAGCGCCACCCCTTCCCCGGGCCAGGCCTAGGGATAAGATACCTGTGCCTCTCGGAGGAGAAGGCTGAAGAATATTGGAGGGAGGCACACCGGGCGGAGGAGGGGATCAGGGAGGGGGGGAGGGTGGAGGATATATTCGATTCCCATAAAGTCAGGCTCAAGGGCTACAGGGTACTGCCCATAAAGAGTGTGGGTGTGAAGGGAGATGCACGCTCCTATGATCTTCCTTTAGCGGTCTGGATCGAAGACGCTCCCACCGTCAGGATGCAGCGCAGGATGAAACTGGCTGCCACGGAGATAACGGGGGTGCTCCCTGAGATAAATCGCGTGGTGCTGATACTGTCCCCAGATGAGATCGGTGAGCCTGAAAACTATCCTGTTTACATAAAGAGGGAGAGAGTAGAGCTCTTAAGAGAATTGGATTGGGTTGTAACTGAGAACCTAAAGAGCATGAACCTTTACAGGAGAATCTGGCAGTTCCCCACAATAATAACACCTGTGAGGATTGGGGAAAGCGATCCTTTGATAGTGTTAAGACCCATAAAGTCCAAGAGAGCTATGACCGCCGAGAGCTATCCGCTTCCCCTGAGATTTTTAAGAAAAGTTCTCAAGAGCTTTGAGAGGGTCGGTGGAAGGATAGCTGTGGGTTTGGACCTCACATCCAAACCCCCGGGGACAATAGAGTGGGAGTAACTATCCCTCCGCTATCTCAAGGAGCCTCTTCTCAAAGGCTTTCAGACCCTCCTGGGCCCTCGTCCCCTCCCCCCTCTTCATCCACCTTTCAACCACCTTAAGCTCTTTTAGAAGCTCACTCTTCACCTCTCCCGGGAGGACAAGGGCACCGACGAGCTCTGTATACTTCTCCAGCCTCTTTTTAAGGGCCTCATTCACCCCACCCTCCCCCCACCTGAGAAGCAACTTCACCTTAACCGCAAATTGATAAGCCTCCTTATATCGCCTCTCCTCAAGCCTCTTTCGGGCAAGTTTGAGAAGAAACTCCTCAAAAGAGGTGTCACCACCCGTACCCTTCATCATCTCCTCCGCCTCCACTATCACCCTTTTAACAATCTCGCCCATCAGTCTCTCCCGATAGGGCTCTATCTCCCCGGTGAGCTCCTTTATCTTGAGATCTGACTTCAGCAGGAATCCCTCTTTCACCGCCTTCTTCACCTCAAGAAACTCCGCCCACCACTTATCTATTTTTTCTGCATTCTCTCCCAGAATCTCTCGGCTATCTTGAAGCCGCTTAAGTATGCGCTCCAGCCTCTCCAGCTTCAGCTCAAGGTTGAACTTGAACTGCTCCCTGGGGAGAAGAAGCTTCTCCGTGAGCCTCTCACCCAACTCCTTAAGCCCTTTGAAATCCTCTTCCCTGAGCTTCTTCTTCATCTGGATGAACATCTCCGAGATCTCCTTCCCCTCCTCACCACCCACGTTCTTCATCTGCATGTAATCAAATATCTTCTCAACATAATCTAGGGCATCGTGGTACTCCGTCTCCGGGAGCGCCAATTCCTCCTCCTCTCCAACGCCCTCCGTTATAATATCTGAAGGTTGAATGGAAAAGGCAATGAAGTGCCGGAAAGCCTCCTGAACCCGCTCTTCCAGTAGGGCCTTCTCAAGCTCGTCAAGAAATTCTCTAAATCTCCCCGAAAGCTTGTAATTAAGGCCCTTACCCTTAAAGTACGATATAATCTGGGTGAGGAACTCCATCAGAGTCTTCCTCAAGAAAGCCTTTGCCAGCTTCTCATTTCCAAGAGCTATGGTCTCCTCAACTAGTCTCAGTTTCTTTTCTATGTCCTCTCGGTTCTCAAGAAGACTCCCAAACAATTCAACGAGGGACTTAACCCTCCCGTATTCCACGTCGTTTGCAGCTTTCATTCCGCATCCCCGGGAGGTTTGAAATATAGGGTAATGATTATTTAACTTTGCTTATGGAGGGCGGAGGAGTGTGACGGACACCAAATTCATATCAGGGTTCGGTCAGACCTGTGGGTGGGGCAGTTTCGGTGGCTTTAAGTAAACTTTTTTAAATCGCTATGTAATAATCACCAGCAGCTCTCAGCGCATTCCCCGGGGGGGGCGGGGGTTTGAGGAGAAGAGATGGAGATGAAACCTGAAGGAGGGAGGATGAGAATATCAAGAGGACAGGAACGCTTTTGATTCTGCTGGGACTGGTGATAAGTGGGTTTGGATATGTATGCTTGGACAGGGTAGATGAGGCGGAGGGATACACCTCAGTAAAGGAGACGGAATACGACGTAAGAATCTACCAGGCAGACCCTCCACTTAAAAAACTTATGGGAGACATAGATGGGGATGGCCTTATAGACATGGTGATGAAGTACCGGGGAAATGGTATTTACATAAAATTTGGAAGGAGCATAGAATATGGCAGGACATACAATGCAACAGAAGATTATGATTTTGCTATAATTGGGAATGGAACACAAATATACCTGAGACTAAAATACATAATAGACTTAAATAACGACTTTTACGATGATCTCATAGTCAATACTCTTTATTCGCCTGATGGGGGAACCACATGGGATTCTCGTTTAAGGATACTGTATGGAAGAGACAATTATCCTAAGATCATTTACCTAGAGGAGAACGGAAATAGCAGTCACTGGAATGTTACCATAAGTGGTCCATACGATCCTAGTGGGGGTTTTGCAGACTATGTAGAAGTATTTGATTATGATAATGATGGATTGTATGACATATTTCCATCCAATCCAGGATTAATCGTTTCTCCAGATGAGAAAGGAGTAATATATGGGATTTCCGGACGTGTATTGAAAAGTAAAAACGAGGTTACGTATGGTGATTTTGATTTTACAATAATTGGAAAGAAATATGACAACGACGTACAGAATTTAGGCCATGGTCTCTTCTCAATAGACTTTGACGGAGACGGAAATGAAGATTGGGTGTGGTCTGATGTTTTTTTGAGTCCGCCTGGGAGAACTGGGACGGGACTGGTGCGGATTCTCGGGACTTTGCTGGAATGGATGGTGATTATGGCCTGGGAAAGGGCGATTTCAATTATGATGGAATCGATGATCTTGTGTTAAATATTGTTGGATCAGACGGACCTGACAACAGCATTACTGACTGTGGAGAGATAAGTATAATTCTGGGAAACAGAACTAGAGAGAGCGTAATAGACCTGCGAAGCAACCGTAACCGCGTCTATTTCTCAATATATGGAAGTGTAGCTGGAGAACAGATAGGACACACCATGGATGTAGCCGATTACAACAATGACTCCTATCCAGACCTCCTGTTCTCATCTCGAATCTCAATCACCGCAGCTTACTCTGGTGCAGCGTTTGTATGGCTGGGAAAGAAAAATCCTGCAAAAGAGTACTATTCGTTGAGGGATTCAGAAGTTGGATTTGAAGGGGTCAACCGGGAGGTCCTGGCGGATTATGGCTATGCGGTGGTATTTGAGGATGTGAATGGTGACGGGTTTCCAGATGTAATAACCTCGCCAAAACCAGATCCATATAAGGGGAAATATACCGACATCTTTCTGAACAAGAACGACCCGCCCACGGTGAGGTTTTTAGGTGTGGAAAAGAGTGAGGTATTAAGAGGAGAGGAGAACCACCTCTGGGTTCTCTGCTACGATGGGAGAACCACCTCTGGGTTCTCTGCTACGATGATAGAACTCCCTTCCACGACCTCAACATAACAATTCAGCTCTCTGTGGATGGGGGAGAGTGGAGGGAGCTTGAAGATTACTCCTATGACGTGGATGAGAGGAACCTTACTGTGAACATAACAGTCCCGATGGGAGGGGAACTGGGGTTTTATTCATACAGAGTGAAGGTGGTTGACAGCGAGGGAT
>NJDV01000023.1 GCA_002254765.1 Thermoplasmatales archaeon ex4484_36
TTCACAGTTCTGGTGAGGTTTTTAACCGTGGAGCATATTACCCCCCCAGGGTGTTTCCATGCAGGAGCCCTACGATGATAAATGGTATGGTGTGCCACCGGCAGGAGAAAAGCCCATACCCCCCCGGGGAAGGTACATCGCTGAAATCCTAGCAGTAATCTTCATAGAGTTTGTCCTCTGGGGTCTCTACCGCTACTTCACAGCGCCCATATACGGTGGTTTCGGAACCTGGAAGTTCTACGTGGGACACATAATAGCTGCCCCTACCATAGCCCTGGGTACCATAATGGTCTACTGGAGGTTCTATCGGAAGGAGAGGGGCCTCCCCTTCCGCTTCACTACCAAGAGGCTCTTCAGCTCCATTCTCGTGGGCCTCTTCGCGGCAATCCTCTGGAGATTCCTTGAGATGGTTGTCTACGATTCCATGGCAGTGGCAGCGGGGGTAGCTATCTCGGACACGAGGACCTTCTACTCCCTCCTCGACCAGACCACCGTGGGGCTCTTCCTCCTCATGACCTTCGTCCAGTTCTTCGTGGTGGGCCCTGTTGAGGAGCTTCAGTTCCGCTCCTTCGTCTACGATCAGTCTGCAAGGGTCCTCAAGAACTGGCAGGCCCTCGCCCTCTCGTCTATCCTCTTTGGGCTCAGCCACATTCCCATTGCCCTCACCGTTTACAAGATGCCCCCCTGGCAGCTCTTTGTGGCGGAGATAGGGTGGATTACAGCCGGAGCGGTTTTCGGGGCCCTCTACATGTGGTCAAGGAACATCTTCGCGTGCATGGTGATGCACGCTGTGGGGAACTGGCAGCTCGCCGTGTACAACATATCCAGCTACTACCCTGCCCGGGTGAACCCCGGGACGGATGTGGTGATAGGAACGCTCACTGCTATAGTGGTAAACTCCGTAATGATCATCATATTCTACGCCATCTTCCGCTTCTACTGGAGGCCGCTTATGAGGGGAGAGCCTGAAGTAGGGGGCAGGATCACAGCGTTCATAAAGAAACTAGACGATGAGAGAGCGCCCCTCCAGAGAAGAATTGCCGCATCCTTAAGCGTGGATGGACGAGAGCGACATAAGGAGACTGGGCAGGACCTACCAGAACCAGCCTGATACTATGGAGGTGGAGCTCTCCGGCCCCAACGTCACTGCGAGAGACTCCGGGGAGAACCCCCGGGGGGGAGAGGGGAGGCTGGAGGTGACCCTCACCCTGGAGGACTTAACGATACAGGAACTTGAGGGCAACTACACCGTTCAGCTCACAGTGACCCTCACCGACTGCGGTCCCTACGTGGGGAGACTGGGTATGTTTGGATATGTGGATGATGGGAACGCCTTCACGTACTCCCTTGAAGTAACCTATCTTGAAGTGAAGGGGTGATATCATAAGGGTCCTTCAGCTCTTCTTTCCGGTGCTCCTGCTGGTGGTATTGCTGCCCCTCCCCGAGGATGGCGCCCTCGCCCAGACTGCGGCAGAGGGGGTCTATATGGAAGAGAGGGAGGGTTTCATCCACATGAAGGTGTGGGGGTCCAGCAGGGAGATCGGTTACATTCAGGGAAAGTACCTAGCGTCCCTTATAGAGAGGGGCATGGCGGCCTATGCGCACTTAACGGAGCTCCGTTACGGGATGAGCTGGGATGAGGTAAGGCTCCACGGTGTGACCTACTGGCCCTATGTGGACCAGGAATACCGGGAGGAGATCCTTGGGATGGCGGAGGGGGCGGCTGAGGGAGGGGCAGTGAACCCCTCTGGTGATGCTGTGGACTGGATAGATATACTCTCCTACAACGCCATGTGGGACATCTGGTGGAGGTACTCCTATGTTCAGAAGAGACTCCCCGGGCCCCGATCGGATGATGTGATACCGCTCCACCACTGTTCAGCCTTTGTGGCCACGGGGAGCGCCACGGAGGACGGGGGATTTGTGATGGGGCAGAACCTCTGGATGCCCTACTTCCTCATCCCTGCCCACGCCGTCTTCATAGACATAACCCCCCCGAAGGGCCACAGGATATTGATGGAAGTCACGGCTGGCATGATCTGGAGCGGGACCGAGTGGTATATAAACGATGCGGGACTCGTTGTGGCCGAGACCACCCTAGGGGTTGGCCCCTACCAGTGGGGAGGGACGCCCTCCTTTATAAGAATAAGGAAGGCGGTGCAGTACGCTAGCTCCATAGACGAATTCGTCTCTATAATGCTTGAGAACACCAATGGCGCTTACTCAAGCGATTACCTGATAGCGGATGCCAAGACCAACGAGGTGGCCATTCTGGAGCTGGGCTCGGAGAAGTGGGCCCTGAAGAGGACCAGCGACGGCTTTCTCGGCTCCTGCAACTACCCATGGGATGAGTCCGTAGCGGAGGAGCTGGGAGCGCCTCAGGGCTGGGAGCATAGCTGCTATCCGCGCTACGTCAGGTGGCAACAACTCTACGAGCAGTACGCTGGGAAGATCAACTGCCAGCTGGGGATGGCCTTCCTGGGGGACCACTACGACACTGTAGAAGAGAGAATAAACCCCTGCTCCCACACCCTCTGTGGGCACGTTGAGAACGCCTCCGGCTACCCCCACGGCTCCATGGACGCAAAGGTTGTGAACAGGACCATGGCCGCCCGGATGGAGACGTGGGCCCGTTACGGTCACTCCTGCGGCCAACCCTTCCTCAAAGAGGTTCATGCGAAAGAGCATCCCGAGTACGCCTTCCCTGACCTTATAGACATGATCGCCCGCCCCTGGACCACCTTCGGTGCTGTGGACAGGTTCTCCGTCACCGCGGTGGGGTCGGAAGGAGAGCCCCTGGAGGGGATGGAAGTGGTTTTAAAATCACTCTACACCAACCTCACCTACCACATGCTCACGGGAAGCGGTGGGAGAGCTCATCACCCCGCTGTGCAGAGAGGGGAGTACATACTCGAGGTGGAGGGGCCCTGCGGGGTCCACAGAGAGTTCATAACGGTAGAGGGGGAGACCCACCTGACGGTGAGGATCAGCTCGCCTGAAGAGGGGAGGCTTCCCGGGAGGATTCTACCCTGGGTTGCAGCCCTTCTCCTTGTTATAGTTTCTCTTTTCGCCTTTAAGAAAAAATATATTATAGGGAGGTTTCACCCCTCAAGGCAAAGGTGAACGGCTTGAGCGAGAGAATAGCGCTCTACTACGATGACGCCTCTGGCGAGAGGTATGAGGAGAAAGCCTTCAAGAAGCTGGGGAGGCCATATACCAAGATAGGCCCCGAGAAGGTGACACTCCAAGACCTACGCTCCTTCGACGTGGTCTTCATCCCCGGGGCATTTCCCTTGAAAAGGCATGGTAAAGGCGGTTTCAGGCCTTTTCTGAGGTTCCTCCGCAGACTAGTTGAGAACTATGGGGAGACCTTTATAGAATACTTGGAGGGGGGTGGGAGGATGGTTTTCGTCTGCGCCTCCGTGGGGGTCCTGGGGAGGTCTCTTCGCTTCCCCTACTTCCACTCCTCCCTAGGGGTGCGGACCCTCTCTCTTTTCGACTTCTACGCTGTCTACGGCCCGAAGATAGGAACCGTTGACCTGACCGCCGTAGGGTACAGAAACGGGCGCTCGAAGAAGGTTGTAGAGGGGTTGCTGGGCAAGTACGCCCGGATGGATTATTTCACCACCCTCTACTTCCGCGGCCCTGCTATGTTCTATGGGAAAAGGAGGGTGATCCGCCATCCCTCCTCGGAAGGGAGCGGGGAGGAGCTCATGGTGGCTACCTATCTGGACAAACACCCGAGGCTGTACAAGGAGGGGGCAATAGCCTACAGAAGGGTTGGCGGAGGTGAAGTGGTGGCTTGCTCTGTGCATCCCGAGTTCTCAACGTGGGACCTTTTCGAGTCCATGATTAAATATCTCTCCAGTGGTGAGACAGATGCCGCTTGATATGGAAGGTGAGTTTCTGAAGCTTGCAAGAAGGATTCTGGGAAACCCCCAGGAGCTTTACAGAATGATGACCTTAAACCCTGATAATATGCGCATCTCCCTTATGGGTGTGGACGGGATGCTTATTCTTCCCTCCTCCACCTTTACACACCTTCTCAAAGGTACAGACTTCAGGAAAGCAGGCAGGAGGCTGGGAGAGGAACTTTTCTCTAGGTTCACTGAAGAGTACTCCTTCGAAGTGGAAAGGCTTGCCCCGAAGGATCTCTTCGAGGTCGCCCTGAAGCTAGCAAGGACTGCCGGGTACGGGGACATCAGCCTGAGATGGGGGAAGATAAAGAGAGGGCGCTTCAGAATAGAGACGAGAAAAACCGTAGAGGAGGAGATGGGGGTGGAGAACAGGGATTTCACCCTGGGGCTCATCGAGGGGTTTGCATCCTCAGCAGGGGGGGATATAAGAGATCTCACCTCCTCGGTTGAGGGTGAGGTCACGGTGATAGAGGGGGAGTTCAAAGCGAAGAAGCGGGTATAAGCATGAAGATAAACCAGATAATATTCAGGCCCTTTCGCCCGGAGGACGTGGAGGATGTGCTGAAGATAGCCTCGAGCCGATTTAAGGAGAAGTACTCCTCAAGCCTCATACTGCAGATATACAACTACTTCCCTGAGGGTTTCTTGGTGGCCGAGCTGGAGGGAGAGATTGTGGGCTACATTACAGCCGTTCCCCATTACCCCACATCCTTGAGGGTCCTGATGGTGGCGGTGAAGAGGGAGCACGAGGGCAGAGGCATCGGTAGCCAGCTTATGGGGAGGATAGAAACCCTAGCCTATATGAAGGGGTACTCCTCGGTGAAGCTCGAAGTCCGTCAAGACAACATAAGAGCCATCGGCTTCTACCGCTCCCGGGGGTACCGTACTGTTGGGATGATAGAGCATTACTATTCTGACGGAAGTGACGCCTTCATCATGGAGAAGCCTCTGAACTTTTAGACCCCTTTTTGCACTTTACCCTGTAGTAGGTCAAGGGATGGCGCATCCAATCCCTCTTGCAGAGGTCGTCAGGGTCATAGCAAATATTGTAGGAGATCATGGTAGCGCACTCGGGGGTGGAGTACTCCGTCCCGGAGGTTATCCCCAGGATGTGGCGCACCTGGTAGCGGGCCATGTTCTCGTCGAAATCAGGGGTTGAGGAGAAGGCCCTTATGATCTCCTCCTCGCCCATACCCAGGGCGTGGAGGAAGGTGGTTATGGCGAACCTTGCGTGGTGGGGAGGATTTTCCCCTCCCTGGAGCATTGCTAGAATCCTCTTCATGCAGGGCGGGAAGCACTCAATCTCCACTTTTCCGACGGGTCTGGCCTTATACTTCGCCCTCCTCTCCTCCGCCAGTTCCTTCACTACCTTCAGGTCATCTTCCATCTCCTCGAGAATGGATGTGGGGAGAGCTATCGGCAGGGTGGAGCGGTAGTGCTCCTTGACCCCCTCCTTGAGCAACCTTAAGAGCTCCTCCCGGCGCACTCTCACCCATCCCCCGTTAAGGGCCCTGTTGGCCAGTCTCCACTCCTTTCCGCTTAAGCCCGATGAGAGGCGAAGGTAGTCTGCGAAGTGGATCAAGAGCTCCTCCGAGGGGCCATCTTTAAGCTTCAGGCCAAGCTCTCCCGCTACCTCCATGACCACATCCCACCTACCATCCCTGCTGTCCTCCCACATATATCTCTCAACCAGCTCGCTCTCAGTGTGGGAGTGCCACTGTATCAGATATGGCTCTGCAAAGGCGGAGACCAGCATTCTTCCGTATACGAAGGAGAGAAGTTCCCTTATGACCTCCTCCTCTCCCCTCAAGGAGGGCCTCTTTATCCTCTCCCCCTTCACCGCTGCTATGACCCTATCAAGTCCCCTTCTTCTCACCCCTGCGTAGAGAACGTCCCCTGCGATCTCCTTAGGGCTTATTTTAAGTTCTTTAAGGTACCTCCTGGCTACCTCCGTGAAGGGGTACCTCGCCACGTCCCGCCGTTCCATGGTCATGCCTCTGCCCGGAGGGATAAAAGCTTTTGCCCGGGGGCAGAGTAAGTACCCTCAGTTCACCACGTTTATGGGGCTTCCCTTCTCAAAACTGGTTATGTTCTCGTAGGTGGTGGTTATGATGCGGGTCATAGCCTCGTGGGTGTAGAAAGCTATGTGGGGGGTTATGAGAACCCCTTCCATCCTCAGGAGAGGGTGGTCAGCGGTTAGGGACTTCTCGTTCTCTATCACATCTAGTCCCACACCCTTTAGAATCCCCTCCTGAAGCCCCCACATTATTGCATCGGTGTCCACCACACCGCCCCTTGCGGTGTTTATGAGGATGGCACCCCGCTTCATCTTGGAGACAGCCTCCTTATCTATGAGGTGGTAGGTGGACTTAAGGAGCGGCACGTGGATGGTTATCACGTCCGAGCGGGAGAGGAGCTCGTCGAAACTTACATAGGTGAAGCCTATCTCCTCAGCCGCCTTCTCATTGAGAATTACATCGTAGGCTATGACCTCCATCCCGAAGCCCTTGCCTATCCTTGCGGCGTGAAGCCCTATCCTGCCGGTTCCAAGCACGCCTAGGGTTTTGCCCTTCAGGTCTGTCCCCCTGAAGCCTTCGTAGGAGAAGTTTCCGCTCCTGACCCTAGTCCACCCAGGGCAGACGTGGCGGACCAGGTTGAGGAGGAGAGCGAATGCGTGCTCAGCCACAGTGTTGGATCCGTAGTAGGGAACGTTGCAGACAGTGATGCCTTTACTTCTGGCGTACTCCCAGTCTATGTGGTCGAACCCTGTAGAACGGGTGGCTATAAGCTTGAGATTGGGAAGCACGTCCATGGTTTTCTTGCCGATTTTAGTGTAGATGAAGGGTGAGATGACCTCTGTGTCCTCATCCGCCATCTCTATTAGCTCATCCTCTGTGGGGATATCATTGTATATCTTGAACTGGTGTCCCTCAAAGAGGCGCTTTATGGTCTCCTCATCGGCAGGCTCAACCTCTGTGAAAAGGATTTTCATATCCATCACCTTGTTCCGCTCCGGTGGGCTGCAGAGCAGACCCATCCCGAATCCTTGCGGAGTGAACAGAAGTCATTATCCCATAAAATTTTTTTCCGGTCATCCCAAAAGCGGCTGAGAGTCCCCCGGATTGATGTTTTTAAACACCGCCTTGGTGATGATGGGGACTTCTCACCAGCGTCCCCTCTCCAGTCTTACGGAGAGCTCAAAGAGGCCCCGGGGGTCTTCGGGGAGGAAATAGGCCTCCAGAATGTCTGTGGGGAGGAGGGAGTAGCCCTTCTTTGAGAAGACCTCGTCCCCGAACAGACCTATCGAAAAGGCCGCCAGAGAGCAGGCGTCAAAGGCCCTCATCCCCCGGGAGAGAAAGGCTGCAACGAGCCCTGATAGGATGTCTCCCGTTCCCCCCACGGTCATCCCCTGGTTTCCTGTAAGATTATATCTCATTCTCTCAGGGGAGGCTATGACATCCCGGGGACCTTTGAGGAGTAAAGTGGCCCCAAGCCTTTTGGATACTCTCCTCACCTCAGCCTCTTCAAGTCCCACGGCCCGGGTTAGCCTTGCATATTCTCCCCTGTGTGGTGTGATCAC
>NJDV01000024.1 GCA_002254765.1 Thermoplasmatales archaeon ex4484_36
AAAATCCTGGCAGCATCCCTAGAAAAAATCTGGAAGAAAAAGGAACTTTCCCAAAAGCTACAGGCCCTGGAAAAAGAACTCTTGGAAACAGTGAAAGAACTCAAGAAAAACAAAGAGATCCAGGCCACTCTCATGAAACGGGTGGCCCACGAATTGAGGACACCCCTCCACAGCATCATAGGGTTCTCCCAAATCCTGGAAGAAGAGAGAAGCAAGCTCCCACCCTACACTCAAAACTGTCTAAATCACATATTGGAGAAAGCCAAAGAAATGAAAGAAACCATAGAAGACATCACCCTCTTGTGGGAAATGGAAAAGGAAGAGAAAAAACTACGCATAGAAAACACAAAGCTTCACCCACTCGTAGAAGACGTGTTAGAAACCCTGAGTCCCTCAATACTTGAGAAAGACCTAAACCTCAAAAGAGACATAGAGGTCAGCTACGCCCTCCTTGACAGAGACAAAATCCACAGGGCCCTCCATCATCTACTATCCAATGCTGTGAAATTCACCCCTCCCGGGGGAAAGATCGGCGTAGAGGTGAAAAAAACACCTGGAGGAATTAAAATATCCGTGTGGGATACGGGAACAGGAATTCCCCCTGAACACATGGAAGAGATATGGGAACCCTTCAAGCAGCTTGAAGATCCCCTCACAAGAAAGTACCAGGGTGTGGGAGTAGGGCTTCCCCTAGTGAGGAGAATTGTCACAGCCCATGGAGGGGATATATGGGTAGAACAAGGAGAGGGTGGAAAAGGGGCCCGATTTGTGATGATAATTCCCCAGCCCCCAAGAAAAATTGGAGGACACGATGGAAGAACCAACCAAGATTCTGGTGGTAGATGACGATCCGGTAAACTTAATGCTCTTGGAAACCATCCTTCAACAGCTGGGCTACCAAGTGGCCAAAGCTGTAACAGGCACAGAAGCTTTAGAAAAAGCCCAGACAGAAAAACCCAGCATCATCCTTCTAGACATCATGCTCCCTGACATCAGTGGCTTTGAAGTGTGCAAGATCCTCAAGTCCAAGAAAGAGCTATCCACCACGCCCATCGTGATGGTGACAGCCCTGGGAGACAGAGAGTCCAAACTCAAAGGGCTAGAGGTAGGTGCCGACGAATATTTGGTGAAGCCCATAGACAGAGTGGAACTTCTCCTCCGGGTGAAGAACCTTCTGAAGGTGAAAGCCTACAATGACTATCTGGAAGGAATAAAAGACCTCCTAGAGAGGGAGGTAAACAAGAGAACCCAAGAACTCCAGGAAGCCTACAAAAAGCTGGACAATGCCTATCTAGAAATCATTCAGCGTCTGGGGAGAGCCGCTGAGTACAGGGATGACGAAACGGGAGAACACATCCAAAGGATGAGTCGGTACTGCCAAATCCTGGCCCGGGAGATTGGCCTGTCCTTAGAAGAGCAGAAAGAGATCCTTTACGCCTCTCCAATGCACGACGTGGGCAAAATAGGGATCCCCGACAGCATCCTCTTGAAACAGGGACCCCTCACCGACGAGGAGTTCGAAATCATGAAGCGCCACACTATTATAGGTGCAGAGATCCTCTCAGGCTCCCAACACCCGGTGTTAAAGATGGCGGAAACCATGGCCCTCACACACCACGAGCGCTGGGATGGCAAGGGCTATCCCCATGGACTACAGGGAGAGGAGATCCCTATAGAAGGGCGCATATGCGGCTTAGCGGACTTCTTTGATGCCTGCACCTCCCACAGGATCTACCGACCTGCTATGAATAACAGAGAAGTCCTAGAGGTGATCAAGAGGGAATCCGGAAGGCACTTCGACCCTCTGATAGTGGAGGCCTTCTTCGACATATTCCCCGAAATCCAGGAGATACAAAAAACCTTCCAAGACTCAAGAGTAAAAAGCACCCTGAAGATTTTGGAAAGCTTAAAGAAGGGGGATGGATAAACCATCCCCCAAGAACCTAACCTAGATTAATCCCCTTCTCCCCTACCCTTACCCTCAGCTTCTAGGATGGTGAGAGTACCTTTGAGGACCGTGTCCGGATTGAGGGATATACTGTCAATGCCACACTCCACCAAGAACCGAGCAAACTCGGGATAGTCCGAGGGGGCTTGGCCACAGATGCCCACTTTCCGGTCGTACCTATGAGCCACCTCTATCACCTGAGCTATCATGCGCTTCACCGCCTCGTTCCTCTCATCGAAGATGTCGGCTATCAACTCTGAATCCCTGTCCACCCCCAGAACCAGCTGGGTAAGGTCGTTGGAACCGATGGAGAAGCCGTCAAAGATATCAGAAAAGGCATCGGCCAGGACCACATTCACGGGGAGCTCGCACATGACGTAAATCTGAAGACCGTTTTCACCTTGGACAAGGCCATTCTTCTCCATCTCCTTGATTACCTTGACCCCTTCTTCAGGAGTGCGGCAGAAGGGTATCATGAGCTTCACGTTGGTGAGGCCCATCTCATCCCTCACCACCTTCATGGCTTTACACTCCAAAGCAAATCCATCCCTATATTTGGGATGATAGTAGCGACTGGCACCCCTGAAGCCCAACATAGGGTTGTGCTCCTCGGGTTCGAAGAGGAACCCACCAATGAGGTTGGCGTACTCGTTGCTCTTGAAATCGCTCATACGAACGATGACGTCCTCAGGATAGAAGGCAGCAGCGATGGTGCCCACACCCTCGGCCAGCCTCCTCACAAAGTACTCCGTCTTGCTGGGATACCCCAGGGTCATCTCCTCAATGGTGGCCTTGAGTTCCTCTATCTGATCCGGAGTGGCCCCCGCTCTGGCACCTATCTCATCCAGCCTGTTGAAGTAGGCCAGGGCCAGGGGATGGATCTTGATGTAGGAGTTGATGATGAACTCCAGCCTGGCAAGCCCCACCCCATCGTTAGGCACGAAAGAGTATTTGAAAGCCTCTTCAGGGTTGCCCAGGTTCATCATGATCTTGGTCTTGGGACGGGGCAGGTCTTTGAGATCTACCCTGTCCACCTCGTACTCCAGGATACCGTCGTAGACGTACCCCACATCACCCTCTGCGCAGGAGACAGTCACATTCCGACCACTCATGAGCACCTCTGTGGCGTTACCCGCACCCACCACAGCAGGCACCCCCATCTCTCGACTCACAATAGCAGCATGGCAGGTCCTGCCCCCCTTGTCTGTAACGATGGCCGAAGCAAACTTCATGATGGGCTCCCAGTCGGGGTCCGTCATCTCCGTAACCAGCACCTCTCCAGGCTGAAACTTGTGCATCTCCTTGACACTAGAAATCACCCTCACTTTGCCCGTACCAATCTTGTCCCCAACGCTCTTACCCGTCACCAGCACCTTGCCCCGCTGCTTCAGACGATAGGTCTCCATAACATCCATACGCCGCTGGGAGTGGACTGTCTCGGGCCTGGCCTGGACGATGAAAAGCTCGTTGGTTATGCCGTCTTTTGCCCACTCTACGTCCATGGGGCGGGGAGAACCTGCCCTATGGGAATAATGGTCCTCAATAAGCACCGCCCAATTGGCCAGTTTAAGGATCTCGTCGTCGCTAAGTGCAAACAACATCCTTTCCGACTTGGGAACCACCACCTTCTTAACACTCTTTGTGCCCACCTTATCGGAGTAGATCATCTTGATCTGCTTTTTGCCCAGATGCTTACGAACAATGGGACGGTAGCCCTTCAAAAGGGTAGGTTTGAAAACGTAGTACTCGTCGGGGTTCACTTCTCCCTGAACCAGCACTTCCCCTAGCCCGTAGGTGGCAGTGACATAAACCACATCTTTAAACCCGCTCTCTGTATCAATGGTGAACATCACACCGCTGCAAGCCAAGTCAGAACGGACCATCTTCTGAATCCCTATGGAGAGACCTACACTGAACTGATCGAATCCTCTATCGTGCCGGTAGGAAATGGCCCTGTTAGTGAAGAGAGAGGCGAAGCACTTTTTGCAGGCGTCTATAACCTTGTCCGCCCCCTTGATGTTGAGATAGGTGTCCTGCTGACCTGCAAAGGAAGCATCGGGCAAATCCTCGGCTGTAGCGGACGAACGAACAGCCACATCGGTATCGGGACCATACTCTTCACACAGCTGAGCATAGGCCTCCCGAATCTCCTGCTCCAGCTCCTCGGGAAAATTGGAATAGTAGATAAGGTCCCTCACCCTCTTTCCCCTGGTGGACAGATCCTCCATATCCGAGGTATCCAAACCTTCCAGGATCTCCCGGATCCTCTCTCTGAGATTGTTATGCTCCAGAAGATCCCAGTAAGCATCCACTGTAATGGCAAAACCATCTGGAACCTGTATCCCCTTGGGAGTGAGAGCTCGGAACATCTCTCCCAAGGAGGCATTTTTGCCTCCCACTAGAGGCAAGTCCTCCATACCTATCTCTCTAAACCACTTGATGTACTTCATCCTTTCCTCCCCATCCTCCTACTCTCTGATCTTCACAGCCCTAGCATGGGCAGGCAACCCCTCCCATTGGGCCAGGGTGACCACCCCCTCCTTCAACTCCATGAAAGCCTCCCTACTCAAGGATACCACACTGGAGTACTTGACAAAGTCCCTGGTACCAAGGGGGGAAGAGAACCTAGCCCGCCCGCCTGTAGGCAGAACATGGTTGGGCCCCGCCATGTAATCCCCCATGGGTTCGGGAGAGTACACACCCAAAAAAATCGCCCCTGCGTGGTTTACCAGGGGCAGCACCTCCCAGGGATCCCGGGTTAGGATCTCCAGGTGCTCGGGGGCGAGCTTATTCACCAAATCTATCCCCTCTTCCAGGGTAGAACACACTACTGCTCCCCCATAGTTAGCCAAGGAATCCCGAGCAGTAGTGGAAGTGGCCAACCCCTTCAAAAGGCTTTCCACCTCCTTAGCCACTTCCTCAGCCAATGTCTGCGAGGGAGTGATAAGAATGGCCGAAGCTAAAGGATCGTGCTCAGCTTGAGAAAGGAGATCCGCAGCGACATAGGAGGGAGGTGCCGTATCATCCGCCAAAACGAGAATCTCACTGGGACCGGCCACCATGTCGATATCCACCTTACCAAAGACCATTTTCTTGGCTGTGGCTACGTAAATATTGCCCGGCCCCACAATCTTGTCCACAGAGGGTATGAGCCCAGTTCCATAGGCCATAGCAGCCACAGCCTGTGCGCCACCCACCCTGTAGATCCTATCCACCTGGGCCAAATAGGCAGCACCAAGAAGAGCCTCATTAACCTCACCCCCAGGCGTGGGAGAACAAACCACTACTTCTTTGACCCCTGCCACCCGAGCGGGAACAACGTTCATCAATAGAGAAGAAGGATAGCTTGCCCTTCCTCCGGGAACGTAAGCACCAACCCTTTCCAGAGGAGTCACCTTCTGACCCAGGATGGTACCATTCCCCTCGCAAAGGAACCAGGAATTCTCCTTCTGAGCCTCATGAAACCTCCTGATCCTGTCCGACGCCTTCTCTAAAGCGAAGCGGAGATCCCCTGGCAGAGAGGTAAAGGCCTTCTCCATTCGGGCTCTGTCTATAATCAAATCTCGGGGAGAATCTACCTGGAAACTATCCCACTTCCTAGTATACTCTAAAAGGGCTTCGTCCCCCCTGCTTTTAACATCTTCGATGATGTCCCGCACCTCCTCCATAACCCGGGACTCTAGAACCTCCCCCCGCCTCTCTAACCTATCTAACCAATAGGTGAAGGAGGATTCTCCCACCCTATAGACCTTTAACACAACATCACCCCAGGGAGAAAACAACATAGAATAGAAAGGGTGGATATAGCTATTCTACCCCTCACCGGCCACACAGGGCGGGAAGAACCAAACAAAAGGCCACCCCTCTCTTCCGTCTCTAACCTCTCCATCCCAGACAGCGGTAGAAAGCTCGCAAAGACTAATTACAACATAAACAATTCTCATGTCAAACACCACTAATATCCAAGTAAGGCTCCAACAGGGGGAAGAGGTGAAAAGGCACACAGATACGCCTTCCTTCAGGATCAACGGGTATGTGACGTGTATACCCTTCAGCCAAAACCCTCCCATCTCTCAAAATGCGGTAACTGAAGGTAAGGTCCCTCTTGGATAATCTGGTGAGCCAGGTCTCCATTACCAAGTGGTCATCGTAACGGGCGGGGTATCTGTATTTACAGTAAGCCTCTACCACCGGGAGAATGCACCCATCCTTCTCAAGCTGACTATAAGGGCATCCTGCCTCCCTCATAAGGGCACTCCGCCCCATCTCAAACCACGCCACGTAGTTGGCATAGTAGACTCCTCCCATTCTATCCGTCTCTCCATACCTCACCCTGAAGGTGGCTCTAGCCTTCTTCACCCCTCCACCTCCTTGGGAAGGCTGGTAAGCACCTCAGGCCCCCCTGAACCCAAATAAACCATGTCCTCTATTCTCACCCCTCCCTTACCGGGGAGATAGACGCCGGGCTCCACGGTGAAAACCATGCCCTCCTCCAACACATCCTGAGATGTGGGTGAGAGAGTCGGTGCCTCGTGGATCTCCAACCCCACTCCATGCCCCAAACCGTGGCCGAAAAACTCCCCATAGCCCGCCTCCTCCACGATCCTACGGGCCACGGCGTCCACCTCTTTGGCCTCAACCCCAGGCC
>NJDV01000025.1 GCA_002254765.1 Thermoplasmatales archaeon ex4484_36
TGAAGAGTTTGTTAATGAGGTAAAAGAAGCCCCATAATCCATTGATAAGCTACTGAAAACTAATTGGTGAGGCGATGTATACAATCTCTACCGGGGGACCAAAACTAATTCCCTCAGCAGCGATGATACTCCGCAAATCTTTGGGATAACTCTTTTATAGTTAACCTGACATTAACCACGTTAGGTGGTATGTATGATAACCCGGGTGGAGTCGGAGATTCTCCTCTTTGCATATGAGAAGTACTTGAGCGAAGAACCCCTCATCACCCCCGGGGAGGTGGCAGAAGTCAGATGGCAGAAGTCAGAAAGATATCCCGCCCCGCAGCCCAGGCCCACTTAAAGAAGCTATCCTCCAGGGGAATGGGACGATACTTCAGAAACAAGGGCTTTGCTATAGGGGAGGGGGGCAGGGCCTACTGCAGGCATCTCATAAGGAAACACAGGATTCTGGAGACCTACCTCTGCAGGGTCCTGGGTCTCCCCCTTGAGAAGGCCTGTGAGGAGGCCCATAACCTTCAGTACCACGCTAGCGAAGAGCTTGTTGAGAGGCTGTGCGAGGTCTCAGGGAACCCCAGCAGGTGCCCCCACGGGCTTGAGATACCGGGGAGGGTGTGAAATGAGGCCCCTTAGCGCGCTTCCCCTAATCCTGCTTGCGTTCTCATATCTCCCCTCAGGGGGTGTGGTGGGAGAGGAGCCGCAGGTGAAGGTGGTCACGACGATTCCAGACATCGCCCTCATAGTGAGGGAGATCGGGGGAGGTAGGGTAGATGTGAAATCCGTCATGCCCCCCGGGGCCGACCCCCACTCCTTCTCCCTGACTCCTAAGGATAGGGAGCTGTTGGAGAGAGCAGACCTAATCGTGCTGGCAAACTCTGGTCTTCTTCACATGGAGGAGAGCATCAAAGAGAGCTTCGGGGAAAAGGAGATACTGGACTTCCCTGACTATGGGGCAACCCTCCACGACTTCCCCTCATGCTCGGAGTGCCCCCACGGCTACTGGCTCTACTTCGACAACACACTGGCCATAGCCAGGGCTGTGAGGGACTCTCTCTCAGAGCTGGATCCTGAGGGAGCGGCCCACTACACAGCAAACTACGAGGAGTTTGAGGGGAGGGTTGAGAGGGCCAGAGGTGACATCCTTGAGACCTCTCGGGGGCTGGGCCTTTACGGCAAGAGCGTGGTGACGGCGGTCCCCGGGGTCAATTACATCGTTCTGAACGCAGGGATGAAAGTGGGGGCTACACTCTTAAAGGAAGGCTCCGGCTTCCTCTCCGGGGCGGAGCTAGCCCAGATCGAGAAGGGACTTAAGGACGGGAGATATCTGGGAGTGGTCTGTCCCGAATCCATGAGGGAGGCCAAAGCTGGAGAGCTCTCCCGGCAGATATCGAAGGACACCGGGGCTCCCACGGTCTATGTGAAATTCATAGTCTCAGAGGAGTCCTCGGACCCAATATCCCTTCAGTACTACAACCTGGCATCCCTTAAGGGTCTTCTCTCATCCTCCTCATCTGAAGGGTTCTCATGGTCTTCAGGGAGGGTGGAGGTGATGGGGATGGACCCCTCCAAGGACCCCATGAGCGTCCAGAGGATGGTGGGGTATATGCCGCAGAGGGACAGCATCTCTAAGAACCTCCCAGGATGAGCCGTAAGGGCCCCTTCTCCGTTAAGACCCCCTCCGACATAAGGGAGGCGAAGAGGGCCCTTGAGTACGTGGGAGTCCCCGAGCTCTTCAACAGGCCCTTCTCGGCGCTGAGCGGGGGCCAGCAGCAGAAGGTTCTTCTGGCCAGGGCCCTTGCGGTAGACCCGCAGATCCTCATCCTGGACGAGCCCTTCTCAGCTATGGACGTTCCCAGCAAGGATTCCATAGTGGACATATTGAACGACCTGAAGGAGGAGAGGGGAATGACCATAGTCACTGTAGTCCACGACGTCAACCCGATCCTTCACCACCTGGACCTGCTGATGCTCCTGAATCACCGCCTGATTGCCTTCGGTCCACCCATTGAGGTCTTAACGAGCGGAAACCTCCTTGAGACCTACGGAGCGCCCGTGAGGACGGTGACCTGCGAATCTGGGTACTGCCATCCGATCCTGGGGGATACCCATGCTTGAGCTACTTGCGACCCCCTACCTGATAAGAGCCCTTGTGGCCCTTGTTCTGATATCAATAAACGCCGCCCTGGCGGGCTCCTTCACCGTCTTCAGAGGGCAGTCTTTCCTGGTGGCCGGGGCTGCTCACGCTGCTCTGGCTGGGGCGGCCCTGGCCATAGTACTTGATGTCTACGGAGTCTTTCATATGCACCCGCTTATGGGGGGTCTCATATTCGCCGTTCTCATGGCCCTCTCCGCAGGGTACGTCTCCAGGGAGGGAAAGAGCGAGAGGAGCGAGACTGCCATCGGGGTGGCCTTTGCCATCTCAATGGCGCTGGCCATCCTCTTCATATCCCTGATCCCTGAGTACTCCTCAAGGGCCTGGGGGCTGCTTATGGGGGACCTGATGCTTCTCACTGAGGGAGACATACTTCTCATGCTTATAGCCACCATAGCCGTCGCCGCCATCTTCGTGCTCTTCTACAGGGAGTTCCTCTTCATATCCTTTGATATGGAGGGGGCGATAGCCTACGGCGTGAGGGCAGCAAGGTACAACTACCTCCTTACGGTCCTCATAGCTGCCTCCGCTGTGGTGATACTTAAAGGGGTTGGGGCCATCCTCATATACGCCATGCTCATAGCCCCAGCAGCGGCCGCCCACGAGGGGGCTCGCAGCATAAACAGCGTCATAGCCCTAACCTTCCTGATAGCGCTCATAAGCGGCCTTGTGGGAATAGCGGTCTCCTTCCTCTACCCTCTCTCCCCCGGGGCTGTTGCAGGCCTCATAGCTGGAGGGGTCTATTTCGTGAAGATATTGAAAAGGGGATGAGGGGAAAAGGATAAATCCACCCCGGGACTATTGAAGCTGAGGTGATACCATGGGTCTTCTGGGAGCGCACGTGTCCACCCAGGGGGGGGTTCAGAACGCCCCTGAGAGAGGGGCCTCCCTTCAGTGCGATGCGATAGCAATATTCACCAAGAATCAGAGGCAGTGGAGGGCCAAGCCGCTGAAGGAGGAGGAGATAGAGGGTTTTAAAGAGAATATGAAGAGGTTCGGCATCGAGATAGCCCTCTCCCACGACTCCTACCTCATCAACCTGGGCTCTCCGAAAGAGGAGATATATCGCAAGTCTGTTGAGGCCTTCGTGGACGAGATAGTCAGGGCTGATCAGCTGGATCTCCCCTATCTGGTCTTCCACCCCGGCTCCCACCTTGGGGAGGGGGAGGAGTGGGGTTTGAAGAAGATTGCCGAGGGGATTGAGGAGTCCCTCTCCCGGGCGCCCGAGAGCAGGGTGATGCTACTTCTTGAGACCACCGCTGGGCAGGGGACCAACCTGGGATACACATTCGAGCAGCTGGCTGCGATCATGGACATGGTGGGGGATAGGGAGAGGTTGGGGGTCTGCTTCGACACATGCCACGCCTTCGCGGCGGGCTACGACATAAGGACCCCTGAGGCCTACGGGGAGACCTTCGACCGCTTCGAGGAGGTGATAGGCTTGAGGAACCTCAAGGCCTTCCACCTGAACGATTCAAAGTTCCCCCTGGGCTCGAAGAAGGATCGCCACGAGCACATTGGGGAAGGTGAGATAGGGATTGAAGCCTTCAGGCTCCTTGTTAACGACAGGAGGTTTGAGGAGCACCCCATGATTCTGGAGACCCCCGGGGGAGACGTCTGGTACTCCGCCAATCTGAAGGTCTTAAGGGACCTCATTCAGTGATCACTTTCCAAACTTCCCCGGAAGTACTATTACCGCCGGTGAGAAGTCTGTGAGCTCCCGGATGGAGTCCTTCAGCACCCCTCCGCCGGCCCTGGCCAGTATAGCACCGGCGATTATGAGAAACTCCGCCATTGAGGGAAGGGAGGCCTTTAAGGCATCCATGCTGCCCTGAAGGTCCTCTCCTGAGAACTCCCCCAGGGCGGATATAACGCTGGTCAGGATGGCCACTGTAACCACCAGGTACACCAGGGCCATGGAGCCCCTCACGATTCCCGTCAGGTGCGGGTTGGGGATGTAGAGGAAAAGGCCTGCTCCCAAGGCAGCAAGGACTGCCAGGAGAAGGTAGACCCCTTTGATCTCGCTCAGGAGCTCCGTCCCGGAGTATCCTGCGGCGACCAGGGCAATCCCAACGAAGACAAGGGCGGCCCCCAGGAGCTTCCTCTTGAGAATCTCCTTTTTCGTATCCGGCGTGGGCGCCCTGGGGAAGTAGAATATGGCCTCGGACTGGGATGAGAAACCCCCGGGCACGGTCAGAACCGTCGGCTCCCTTAAGTCTTCAGTCTCTATGGCACTACCCTCAGAGGTCTTAATCTTTGCCAAAAGCATGCCCCCTTATGTTTGAGGGTATATGCGGTAAGTGCAATATAAATTAGACGGCCCCGATCTCTTTTAAAATGTCATCTCTCAGCATGGCGGCCTCCTTGAAGTCGGGCTTTACGGAAAGGGCTCTCTCCAGGGACTTCAGGGCCTCCTTTAGTTTTCCCCTCTCGTAGAGCACGGCGGCCCTGTTGTACCAGGCCTCCACGTTCTCGGGATCCAGCCTCAGAACCTGTTCGTAGCACTGTAGGGCCTTCCTGTAATTGGCCATGGCGTCGTAGGCGTTCCCCAGGTTGAACCATACAATGGCGTTTTTCGGGTCGGCTTTCAGGGCCTTCTGGTAGAGGGATATGGCCTCGTCTATCCTGCCCAGCATTCTCAAAGCGGCGGCCTTGTTTATCACAGCCTCGGTCTTTTCCGGGTCTAACTTCAGCGCCCTGTCGTAGCACTCTATCGCCCTGTGGACGTACTTCAGGTCAAGGTAGGTGTTCCCCATATTGTACCAGACGTCGGAGTTGTCCGGCGAGAGCTCTGCGGCCTTCAGGTAGTAGCTTAAGGCCTCCTCAGCCTTCCCCATCTCGTGAAGGACATTTCCTATGGCGAAGAAAGCGTCGGGGTTGGAGGGGTTCCTCTCCAAAGCCTTCCTGTAGCAGTACTCCGCCCTTTCAAAGTCCCCGGAGAGGTGGAACTTTGAGCCCCTGTCCAGCCACTCCAGGTCCGATATGGGCCTGCCCGAGGCGTCTGTGTCGTACATTCCGAAGACGTCGACCCTTGCCTCCGAATATACATCTTCGCTGGGGGCGATAATTCTCATGGCGGCGTCTAGATAATCCTGTGCCTCCTTCCTCCTCCCCAAGGCCTCCAGGATGTAGGACTTTGTGAGAAGGAAGTCAGAGTCGTCTGGGTCCTCCCTCAGGGCGGCATCTATGCAGACGAGGGCGTCCTTGAACCTGCCGTATTTCGCCAGGAGAACTGCCTTGTTGTACCACCCTTCTTTGGAATGAGGGTTGATGTCGGTGACCTTGTCAAAACACCTCATTGCCTCCTTCACCCTTCCCAGCTCCGCCACAAGGGCTCCAAGGTTGTTCCAGTACCTCTCGTCCTTGGGATTTAGCTTTATGGCTCTCTTGTAGGCTTCTATGGCGTCCTCGTAGTTCATGAGGTTCTCATATGTGAGGGCCAGATTGTACCAGGCATCCGCCGAGCGGGGATTCTCCCTCACCGCCTTGGTGTAGTGCTCCTTAGCCACGGAGTAGTCCATGTTCTTGAAGGCGAGATTTCCCTGGAGCATCTGGCTCTTGAACCGGGAGGAATCAGCCATAAGATCACCGAAAAAGACAAAGGCCTACTGTGGTTTAAATCTTTCTGGACCTCACGTTTCCGCTGCCGTAATCGCTCGCCAGTTTCCTGCGGAAGGTGGCCTCGCAGCTGGGGCAGATGAGCATGTTCTGGGCCTTTCTCTGAAGAACCACTCCACACTCCGGGCATCGTGCTAGGATGACCCCCAGGTCGGGACCTGCCATGGTCAGCCTCACCGCCGGCCTTGCCATGAGCACCCTGGCCCTCACGAAGTCGTTGATCCTTATGGCGTCTCTTATGGAGGGGACGTATCCCTCCGAAATCTTACTTATGTGGACTATGCCCTTTCTCTCCCCGGAGATCTCTCTCTCCTTCCCCACAACTTTAAGTATCTCCAAAGACGCCATGGAGCTCTTCACGTCCGTAACCCGCCCCACAACCTTCTGTCCCACCCTCAAGAAGAGGGGCGTTGAGGTCACTGGAACGATCTTCACCATCATCCTCTCGGTGTCCCTGACCACCCTCCCCATTATGGCGGAGTAGAGGTTTCCCTCCTCCTCGTAGACCCCATAGCCCGATATGAACTCCTCCGCGGTAGCCAGGAAGTCCCCGGGGAAGACTATCTCGCTTTCCTTCTCCATTCCCTATCGCCTCTTGAATATGAGGAGAAGGCTCTCGATCTCCGCCTTCTCCCTTGTGTGGAAGCGGAAGCGGTATCTTAAGGGCATTATATATTTCTTTTCCCCCACCATCTGGAAGCCCCTGCGCTGCATGAAGGAGATGGTGAAGCTGCGGGAGGGGGCGTTGGCGATGGTGTATACAGTTCCGGAGAGCTGTGAGGCTCTCTCCAGGAAGGGCCTGTCTGCCCCCCTCCTCTGGGCGCCGAAGGGAGGGTTCATGATGACAGTGTCGAACTCCGGCAGGGGTGTGCTACTGGCATCCCCCAGGATAAAGGCGACCCCGGGGAGGTCCGCAGGGACTCTTCTGAGATTTATGTGGGCGGTGTGTATGGATAGGGGATCTATGTCCACACCCACCACTTTGGAGGCCCCAAGAAGCGCTGCCCCGATGGTGAAGACCCCCGTGCCGCAACCCAGGTCCAGAACTCTCCGCCCCTCTATGTCCCCGCTCATCCGGGCGGTGTGAAGGACGTCAGAGGCCACCGCCGCAGGGGTGGTGTACTGCTCCAGGGCGGGGCTGGGTGAAGGATGGTCAAGGAGGGCCTCAAGGAGAATCTCAAGCTCCTTTTTTCTCATATATCTCCCTCTTCAGTTCGCATACCTTGCAGACCTTTCCCACGGTGGGCCTTCCGCACACCTCACAGGCCCTCAAGGGTTCATGGAGGCTCCTCTCAAGGAGGGCGGGGAGCACCTCCCGGTGGAACTTCACTATTCTGTGTCTTGTCCCTGCAGCGGCGTCCTCCATCCTCTCCAGGATCTCCCTGTACAGCCCCCGGTGGGCTCTCACAGCGTAGGGGCACTCCTCGTGTTGAATCTCAAGGTTATTCAATATGGCGTAGAGGAGGCTCTCCTTCTCCGGTATCTGTATCATGGGCAGTATCCTGGGCACAAAGCCCTCTCTGACCCTGGAGTGGGGCCCCAGGCGGATGAGCTTCTTAACATCCGCTGTGAAGATGTTCATGAGGACAGACTGGGCGAAGTCGTCAAGGGTGTGGCCCAGGGCGAGGTAGTCCGCCCCAGCCGAGAGGGCGGCCTCGTTGAGGAGGCGCCTTCTGAAGACACCGCAGTATGTGCACGGCCCCCGGGGAGGCTGAAGAGAGACCATCTCATCCAAGGTGAGCCCCAGCTCCTCCTTGAAGCTGACTGTAACGTGCTCGATGCCCAGATTCTTTGTGAGTCTCTTAGCAATCTGAAGGCTTATGTCCCTGTATCCGGCTATGCCCTCGTCAACGGTTATCGCAGTGAGCTCTATATCCTCCCTCTCGCGGAAGACCCTCTTGAGGAGGTGAAGAAGCACCGAGGAGTCCTTTCCCCCTGAGAGGGCAACCGCTATCCTCTTTCCCCTCTTGAACTCACCCTGCCTTCTCAGCTCCTGCTTGAACCTTGTAAGGACGCTCTCCTCAAAGTGCCTCTCGCAGAGGCTCTGCCCGCTGTAGGGCTGGTATATCACCGCATCCCTGCCGCACTTTGAGCACTTGACCATCGCCCCTCCAAAAGGTTTTGCGTATTAAATCTAACTCCTTTACAGCCCTGGGTGAGTGAAAGAAATCTTTTTATAGCGGCAAAACAATATTTCAGTTAAGGTGAACTGTATGATGAGGACAAAGCTCATTCTCATTATACTCTCTGTAGCCGTTCTGGTGTTGGCCGCCCTCTTTTTTGTCTCTCCCCCCGGGCTCATAAAAAGTGGGGGTGAGAAGAAGCTCAGAAGAAGCTCTTCCCGCGCATATCCTGGGACGATGATGACGTAAGGGCGGGGGAGAGTGTGAACTTCACCCTCTCAGGGGTACCTGAGGGGTCCAATGTCACATGGACCTTCACCGATATCAGCTGGAACTCGGGGAACTTCACAATGTATGGCATTAGAGTGAATGTTGTGTTTGTATTCTCAGCGGTGTACAGGGTAGAAGCCGTGGTGAGAGAGGGGGAGAAGGAGGGGAGGGATTCGGCTGAGGT
>NJDV01000026.1 GCA_002254765.1 Thermoplasmatales archaeon ex4484_36
GAGGTGGGTGAAGAACAGGTGAGGCTCTGGAGGAGAAGCTACGACGTGGCGCCCCCGGGGGGAGAAGCCCTCAAAGACACCGCCCAGAGGACCATCCCCTTCTTCAAGAGGGTGATCGTGCCCTACCTTGAAAAGGGAAACGTTCTGATCTCCGCCCACGGGAACAGCTTGAGGTCCATAGTCATGTATCTGGATTCCTTAACCCCAGAGGAGGTGCTCAATCTGGAGATCCCAACAGGCGTCCCCATTATCTACTTCTATCGGGACGGAGAATTCACCAAGGAGGGGTGAGAATGGAGGACATCGCCAAGGAGTATTTCTCATGTGGGGACAGGGAGAGGGCGGCCTTTGAAGCTGGTATCAAGCTGGGTACCATCTACCATCAGTTCATAGGGGCCCCCATCAGCCTCAGAAACGCCGCCTCTCTGGAGAAGGCCATAGAGGAGGGGTGCAGGGTCCAGCCCTTTGTTGAGAGCTGCAGGGTGAGAATCGACAGGGAGAAGATACGTGCCAAGAGGAGCGAGTACAAGTACACCACGCTCTCCCCCTCCATGCTTGACGTTGAGCTCACCATAAGATACAGAAGGGTAAGACTCACCGCCAGGCTCAAATGGATAGATGAGCTGCGCTACCCCCTGATGTTCATAGAGAGGATAGAAGAGATCGATTAGCTATCCTTCTCTCCCCGGGGCTCTTCTATCACCCTGCCGCAACCGGGGCAGGTCCTCATCGCCTCAAGAAGCACTGCTCCGCAGTGGGGACACTCCTTTTTTCCCTCCGCCTCTTGGGGAGAGGAGAGCTTCAGCAGGTCCGTGTCGGTAACAGGGTAGACGGGTTCAAGCTTTGTACCGCATCGGGGGCAGACCGTATCGGAGGGGGAAAGAGACTTTCCGCACCTGGGGCAGACGTGCTCCTCCTCCACAAACCTCTCCCCGCAGTAGGGACAGATGGCTGCATCTTGAGGAACCACCCTCCCGCAGGAGCTGCAGAGGGCCTCACCGGACTCCGGCAGACGCTGAGGCGGTTGTGCGGTCCGCGGACCCCTCAGCCTTGATACCACCGTCAGGGCCACCAGCAGAAGAAAGAGACCTATGCCTGCGTAGCAGAAGTAGCGGGAGAGGGTGCTCCCCTCGCGTACCGCCACAGTGATGTTGTAAATCATAGTGTGCTGCTCGCCGTCGGAGTCAACCGCCTGGAAAACCACCTTATCGATGCTGCTCTCCAAGGGCACCTCGGCCCCGTATATCACCCCTTTGGTGTAGTTCCCGTCGCCCTCCACTGGGCTCATCTCCCACCACCTCCCCCCCACCCACACCTGAACACTCAATGGCGGGGTGTTGTTCTCATCTATTACCACAACCGTTATGAGAACCTTCTCCCCTCTCTCCACCTCCCGGGGATAGACAAGCGGATCCTCCATTTTGAGGGACGCTCCCGAGGGGGCAAGCAGGGATGCGATAATCAGGCAGAGAGCAGCCAGCTCCAGCCGGATAAGGTATCCCATTCCCCCTCACTTTCCAGTGAACTCAGGTGCCCGCTTCTGAAGGAAGGCAGCCATGCCCTCCTTCTGGTCGGAAGTGGAGAAGAGGCGTCCGAAGGCGAGCCTCTCCATTATGAGACCATCCTCCAGGGGCACATCAAGACCCTTCCTGACAAGCCATTTAATGGTGCGTATCGCCTCTGGGCCCTTCTTCAGGATCTCACTTGCAATCTTTCTAGCCCCCTGAAGGAGCTCCTCGGGGGAGAAGACTGCGTTCACCAACCCCATTGAGAGGGCTTCTCCGGCGCTCACCATCTTCCCTGTGTAGAGAAGGTCAAAGGCCCTCCCAGGCCCGATGAGTCTGGGGAGCCTCTGGGTGCCTCCAAATCCCGGTATGACGGCCAGATTGACCTCCGGCTGGCCCATCTTTGCTTTCTCCGAGGCCACCCTTATATCGCATGCTAAGGCGAGCTCAAGCCCCCCTCCAAGCGCATAGCCGTTGATGGCAGCTATTGTGGGCCATGGATAGGACTCAATGAGGGAGAAAACCTCCTGCCCCATTCTTGAGAACTCCGTGGCCTCCACACTGTCCATGGACCTCATCTCACCTATGTCAGCCCCGGCTACAAAGGCCTTGCCCTCCCCTGTTATAATGACAACCTCAAACCCATCCCCGGGGGAGGAGAAGACGTCCTTGAGCTCGTCCAAAACCTCCCTGTTTAGGGCGTTTAAGGCCTCTGGCCTGCTTATGGTGACCAGACGGATTCCCTCATCCTTCTCCACCCTTAGGTGTTTATATTCCGCCATTTGGATCACCTCCCCTCGTAGCTGTAGAAGCCTCTTCCGCTCTTCCTTCCCAAAAGGCCCGCATCCACCATTTTCCTGAGGAGTGGAGAGGGACGGTACTTGTCGTCGCCCAGCCCTTTATGAAGCACCTCCATGATGTAGAGGCAGGTGTCCAGTCCGATGAGATCCGCAAGTTCAAGGGGGCCCATGGGGTGGTTCATTCCCAGCTTCATGACGGTGTCTATCTCCTCCACCCCGGCCACCCCCTCCATGAGGGCATAGGTGGCCTCATTTATCATGGGCATCAGAAGTCTATTGGAGACAAACCCCGGGTAGTCATTCACCACCACGGGGGTCTTGCCTAGCTTCTCGGCAAGCTCCACCACGGCCTTCACGGTCTCCTCTTCGGTCTTCAAGCCCTTCACCACCTCCACAAGCTTCATCACCGGCACGGGGTTGAAGAAATGCATTCCTGCGAATTTCTCGGGTCTCTTGGTGGAGGCGGCGAGCTTTGTTATGGAAATGCTAGAGGTATTGCTGGTCACAATAACGTGTTCCCCGATCACCCTCTCAAGCTCCCTGAAGACGCTCATTTTCAGATCCGGGTCCTCTATCACCGCCTCTATTATGAAATCCGCCTCTGAGAAGGGCTCAAACTCCAGTGTGGTCTTGATCCTTCCCAAGATCTCTTCTTTTTCATCGGGTGTGATCCGCTCCTTGGCTACGAGCCTATCAAGGCCCTTGTTGATTTTGCCGATCCCCGCATCGAGGAACCTCTGCTCTATGTCCTTAAGTATCACCCTGTAGCCGCTCTGGGCAGCCACCTGGGCGATCCCAGAGCCCATCTGACCTGCTCCAATAACACCTATCGTCTTTATCTCCATAATCATCACCCTGAGAGAGTTCAATTTCACTTAATAAAAAGAGTGAAGTAAAAAAAGGTTTGTGCCCCTCTATAGTGGAGGGGCTTTAAGTCAAACGTAGAAAAGAGGGACATCAGATTCTTTCGACGGCCATGGTGACCGCATTGCCCCCGCCAAGACATATAGTGGCCAGACCCATGTCTTTCTTCAGTCTGTGAAGGTTGTAGATGAGGGTGGTAAGAATCCTGGCCCCGCTACACCCTATGGGGTGGCCCAGCGCCACCGCGCCGCCGGAGATGTTGAACTTCTCCTCGGGGATGTCAAAGTACCTCTGAATCGCTATAGAGGCCGATGAGAAGGCCTCGTTGTGCTCCACCAGGTCAAAATCGTCTATCTCCATTCCAAGCCGCTTTAGAATCATTTCAACCCCCGGGATGGGTGCGCACATGACCCTTTCAGGCTCCACACCGGAGGTCACGTAGTCCACTATCCTCACCTGAGGCTCAACCCCCAGCTCCTCCGCCTTCTTCTTTGTTGTAACGAGCATTGCGGCAGCGCCGTCGGAGAGCTGGGATGCATTCCCGGCGGTGATTACCCCATCCTTCTTAAAAACGGGTTTGAGGCGGGCCAGCTTCTCAAGGGAGGTGTCAGGCCTTATTCCCTCGTCCTTCTCAAGATAGGTCTCTTCTCTTTTGTCTATAAGAACGGGAACGATCTCTTTTTTGAAATGACCCTCCTCGGTGGCCCTGTGCGCCCTCATGTGGCTCCTGTAAGCATACCTGTCGATTTCCTCCCTGGTCAGGGAGAACTCCTCGGCTACAATCTCCCCAGTCATGCCCATGTGGAAGTCGTTGTATATATCCCAGAGCCCGTCAACTATCATGGCGTCCTTAACGGTCAGGTCCCCCATTTTATGGCCGAAGCGTATTCTGTCCACAAGGAAGGGGGCACCTGTCATGCACTCCTGTCCCCCTGCTACAATCACGGAGAAATCCCCCGCTTTGATCTCGGAGGCGGCCAGGGTCACGCTCTTCATACCTGAGCCGCAGACCTTGTTGACGGTGGTTGCAGCAACCGTAGGGGGAAGACCCGCATAGAGGGCCGCCTGCCTTGCGGGGTTCTGATATAGCCCTGCGGTTATGACGTTGCCCATGAGGACCTCCTCAACGTCCTCCGGCCGCAGACCAGTCCTTTTCAAGACCTCCTTTATCACTATCGCACCGAGATCCGGTGCCCTGTAATTCTTATAAGCGCTCAAGAACCTGCCAATGGGTGTCCTTACTGCACCTGCGATCACCACTTCGTCCATTTCAACACCTGCCGTAATCTTTTACTACTTAGGTCGTAACACCGACCGGGGGGCCATACCTGGACCTTGAATATAAACTTTGCGCGGCGAAATCGTCCCCGAGATATGTCTATTGCCGTAGGCAAGGAGGCTCATCAGCCCTTCACCACACCCAGTGGTTTCATCTTGGCAACCTTGATTGAGATCCCCGCTCCGTGGGTCGTGTCCACCACATCGGAGACATCCTTGTAGGCGTCTGGGGCCTCCTCCGATATGACGTGTCTGCTGGCCGCCTTGACCAGTATCCCCTTTCTACCGAGCTCCTTCACCACCGCATCTGGGGGAAAGGACCTCTTGGCAGCCCTTCTGGACATCACTCTCCCCGCCCCGTGACACGTTGAGCCGAAGCTCTCCTCCATGGCCTTCTCGGTCCCGACGAGCAGGTAAGAATATGTCCCCATATCCCCCGGAATGAGAACGGGCTGGCCCGTGTCCTTGTAGTCCTGCGGCAGCTCAGCCCGGCCTGGACCAAAGCTCCTGGTAGCTCCCTTTCTATGAACAACGAGCTTCATCCTCTTCCCATCGACCACGTGCTCCTCTATCTTTCCGATGTTGTGAGCAACGTCATATATTAAACTGCCTGTTAGACCAGGCGAAGTTTGCTGCGGCCCTCATAGCACCGAGGTATCTCTCCCCCGGGCGGGAATTGATTGGTGCCGCCACCAGCTCTCTGTCTAAGAGTTTTATATCAAACTGTGGGGAGTAGAAGTAGCGTCCTTCACGCCTGTAGAACCTCTCCATTTCATTAATCGTATCCTGGCAGACCTGATGGCCCAGTCCCCTTGAACCCGTGTGTATCATCACCGTAACCTGGCCCCTCTCTTCTATGCCGAAGGCCTTAGCCACCCTTTCGTCATAGATTTCCTCCACCACTTGGATCTCCAGAAAGTGGTTCCCTGCGCCGAGGGTCCCGAGCTGGGGTGCTCCCCTCTTCTTGGCCTTGGAGCTCACCGAGGAGGGATCTGCTCCCTCCATACCTCCCCCCTCCTCAAGGTGCTCAAGGTCCTCCTCCCAGCCGTAACCCATCTCCACAGCGTAGGGGGCTCCTTCTAATAATATTCTGTTGAGCCTCTCTCCCGACAGCCTTATCTTCCCCTCCGAACCGACACCAGAAGGCACGTTTCTGAAGAGGGCCTCCACCAGCTCCCTTATACAGTCCCGGATCTCCTCCACCCTAAGGTCTGTTCTCAGAAGCCTCACACCGCAGTTTATATCGTAACCCACCCCCCCCGGGGAGATGACGCCACCCTCCTCAAAATCCGTGGCTGCAACACCACCTATCGGGAAGCCGTATCCTTGGTGGATGTCCGGCATCGCCAGTGCGTGCTTCACCACCCCAGGGAGAGATGCCACATTAGTGAGCTGTTCAACAGCATCATCCTTTACAATGTGAGGTATCATCTTCTCAGTGGCGTATATTATCCCATCAACACGCATATCGCTCTTGTAGCCCTTAGGCACCCTGACCCTGTACGGGTCCAGCCTCTCAAGCGGTCCCTGCCAAGTCATACAAACCCCCTATGAACACTGCATCAATTGACCTCTCTTCGGATAAAAAACTTTCCACCGAAAGTTATATATTAACTCAGAGATTTGGCCCCTCTGCAACATCCAGGTGACACCATGAACCCAGAAGGAACTTCCTTTGAAACGATAGAAGAATTCCTGGACTCCCTTCCGGAGGCGCCCTGCTCAAGCAAACTCGGCGAGCCCTTCTGCTCACTCTGCGAGAGGGTGAACAGGAAGGTAGCAAGGGCATGCAAGCACTCCAGGATATATTCTGGAGAGGAGATAGCTCCATCTCCCCCTGAGGAGGGAGAGGTGGTATTCAAAAAGGCGGGTGAGGCTGAAATCCAGTTCGCAAAGCTGAAAAGAAGAGCGCAGGAGGAGCTCATGGAGGTCCAAAGGCTTCTGGGGAACATGAAGGAGCTGGGATACGGTCTTGAGAATCTAAAGGAGGAAATTAAGAAGATGGCGGAGGATTTCAGGGGAAGGGAGTACGAGAGGGTGATTGAGAGGGCTGAGAAGCTCAGGAAGGGTGTGCTGGAAGAGGAGAACATGAAGGTCCTCAAGGAGAGCCTGGAGTCTCTTGTAAAGTCGCTATCTAAAGAGGGTCGTGCGGGCAGAGCAGGGGAGTTCCTGAAAGATGCCGTTGAGAACTATGATAGAAGAGACTACCCGGCCTTTATTGAGAGTTCTGTGAGGATCATGAAGGAGATCGAGCGGGCCTTGGGGAGCAAGGTAGTCATAGGCATCCCCTTGGAGATAAAGGAGGAGGCACCAAAGCCCGTTAAAAAGGTTGTGAAAAAGATTATTGAGGTGGAGCAGAAACCCCCGGAGGTGGCCTCAGAGGTCTCCCCTTCCACTGAGGTGGCTACAGAAGAGACCAAGCTCGAGGAAAAGAAAACCCTCCCCGGGGGTGAAAAGAGTGGAGCCAGCACCCCTAGGAGGAAGAAAAAGGCCACGAAGAAGGTGATAAAGAAGGCACCCCGGGCGAAGGATAGAATATCGGAAATAGTGGCGGAGACCTATGGGATAGTGGAAGCAAAACGGGGAGAGGGGAAGGACGTCTCCCAAATACTGGAGCTTCTGGCCATGGTGGATCAAAAGAGGAAAGAGGGGGAGGAGGAGTTCGCCATGAAGCTGGCCGCCCAATCCCTTGAGATGGCTAGAAAGCTGTAGGGAAGTTTCACATGTGCAGAACATTATTATATATACTAAGATAGTAAAAGGTTATAAGATGGCGTCTGTCAGAGGACCTGGAAGAAAAACTTTAATAAATGGTGCCATTATAATGGCTCAGGTTCCCTCTGGCTTCTTGCAGAAAGCTTGAGAAATGGCAGAAGATCAAGGTTCAGGAGGAGATGCGAATGAAAAAGACCCTTGCCCTGGCAACAATACTGATACTGGCTGTGAGCTCATATCTTGCAGTAGTCACCTCAAACTCCGAGGGGCTACGTCTCAGGATTGTGGTAGATAAAAACAGACTCACTCCCAGAGAGATAATTGAGTCTGCCATGAAGGGTGAGCTTCGCACAGACCCAGCAGGCTTTGATCCTGCACATCTGAAGGATTATCTCTACCTCAACTGGTTCAATTACACCAATTTCATAAAGGACCATGAGGAATACGTCTACTGGCTCAACGCCCTGAACTTCTCCGAGGACTACCACTGGCTAGACGTTGTAAACAGAACGTGTAACGGTGATATCCCCCAGCAATACAAAGAGGAACTTAATCTGACATACACCGAAGCCACCCCTATGAACTTCACCTACCCCCGCACCGGAAAGACTTTTAACGCAAAATTTGATGAAGACCTCTACTACCCCGTTATAAACCTCACCCTAAACCCCATGGGAAGAATCATCATGGGAGCCCCCGTTGGAGGGAGAGATAAGGAGATCAACGCGGCTCTTCTTGTGGACACCGACGGGGATTTTGACGTAAGGACACGCACTGGTACCATAGAAGGGGTTGCGCGCTTCGATTTCGACTGGTCAACAGAGGAAATAGATCCGTACGTGACGAAGGCCACAGAGCTTTACACGACAGGAAGGCAGGAGGAGGAGTACGCCAATGGGGTAGGCAGATGGCAGGACATCACCTACGACGGGATTCCAGACGTCCCTGGAGACATAGTAGGTGGCCGCATAATCCTCTACCTCTGGCGGAGTGACCAAAACCCGGATGACAACGACAACCGCACAGCGGATCTTTTCATCTACTGCGGATTCACGGAGAAGCTCAGCTGGATAGCGATCCCCTATCGCCACGCACTTCAAGTGCCCGTGGCAAAGATAAGAGGCCAAGAAGAGGGCATGGGTTTCGACGAGAAGGGGCAGGAGAAGATATACGAGGGGGATGAGGTCACCTTCGACGCCAGTGCCTCCTTTGACTGGCAGGATGATGTGGGTGGCGACGGCATCGGCTGGTGGGACCCCAATTATCCCGGGCCGGACGCCGGAGAGGGGAACCAGAACATAGACGACGGGTTCCCTGAAGGAGAACCCGATTACGGCGAGGTGGACCGCCTGATCTACCGGTGGTCCTGGGGGACAGGAGCCCAGGGCACTGGCTGGAGCAGAAACAACCGGGTGGTGACCCACAGGTTCTACCTTCCCCAGTATCTGCCTCCCGGTCAGCTCTGGATGATATTCAACGTCACGGTGTATGTAATGGACCCTGACGGCAACCGGGACTCCGCCACTATCAAGGTCAAGGTGTGGAAATACAATCATCCGCCGGTCCCCAAGATCTACGTCAACGGCCAAGATGTGGATAATTACACCACCCTGGTGGAAATGCCCCTGACTTTCACAGGGAACTTCTTTGACGAGGACCGCGGGCAGGACCACATCTACGAATGGGACATGGACGGCAACGGCATATACGACTACCAGAACACCATGGTTGTGAACGATTTCGCATACCATCAGGCGGGAGACTACGTGGTCACCTTCAGGGTTTTTGACGGCCCCCGGGACGACCCCTTCACCAAGGTCGGAATAGCCACCGTTGTCATTCATGTAAGAGAGAACACACCACCTGTACCCATCATCTACGCACAGCTGCACAAGACCGGACCGAAGATCTACAACGAGACATGGGTGAAGGTTGGACAGACGATATATTTCAACGCCAGCGAATCCTACGACCCAGACGGACTGCCCGGCTTCGATGAAGACAACGACAAGATACCTGACTATCCCATTCAGTACAGCTGGAATCTGGGTGATGGAACCAGAACAGAATGGAGCACCGTCCCTGGGATCTCACATATATACACCGACAGAGGTGCCCGGGAGACCCAATTCTGGTATTACCCTGTGACCCTCCAGGTCTTTGACGGCAGAGATACCGTGAAATCAGGGGAGTTTAAGGTCTACGTAAATCTGCCCCCTGTGGCCAAAGCGGTATCAAGCCAGCAGCTTGATCCAAACACGAAGATAGAGGTAGGAGACCCTGTAATTTTCGACGGGACGGGGTCCTACGATCCAAATGACGACCTGAAATACGACGGTATAAGAGATGAGCTGTACGATGATAAGTTAAATTATACATGGGACTTCGGCGACGGCACCCCAAAAGCCCACGGTGCTGTGGTGACGCATATATACGATAGCCCCGGGGTCTACAATGTGACACTCCTTGTACACGACCAGGACTTCACCGATACCGCGAATGTTATGGTACGAATATACCCGAAGAACAAGCTTCCGATAGTGGACGTGAGGGTGAGGCCAGAGGAAGCTTACACCAACGACCTCATCACTTTTGACGCCACTAGATGCTATGATCCTGACGGCGCCGCCTATCTGAAGGGGGGTGATCCCTTAAGCGACATCACCGTTTACTGGGACTTCGGCGACGGCACTCCCATAAAACAGGGGACCAAACTTACCCACGTCTACACCGAAGACGGAGTCTACAATGTAACCGTTGTGGTGACGGACGCCGACCGCGATTCGGTCAACACCACCATCCAGGTGACCGTTCGGAACAGGCTCCCGGTGGCTTTTGCAAAGGAGGTCCCTCCGACCAACATCAAGGATACTGTGGTCTTCAACGCAAAGGGTTCATATGACCCCGATGGTGTTGTGGTAGGATACTACTGGGAGTTCGGTGATGGGGAGAAATCGAACTGGATGGAGTCTCCTGTAACTGCACATAAATACGATAAGGCAGGGAAGTACAAGGTGAAGCTCATTGTGATGGACGACGACGGAGCGGTCTCAGACCCGTACTATCTGAATGTGACTGTCTTTATTGAGAAAGGCGACCATCGGCCGCAGACCAGCAGTGTGTGGCTGCCAGTGGCTCTTATTGGCGTAGCTGTGGCCGTAGTTATTGCAATCTCCTACTTCCTCCTGATACATTTTGAGATTAACCCTTGGCGAGATGAAAATGAATTTGATCAACATTACAGGCTTGGAGGAGCTGAACTGCGAGAACCTGCTGGGATGTTTCTACAATCTGAACGATCTTGACAGGAAGGTTTACTTTCTTCTGACTCGCAGCCGGAGCCCTTTAACCAATGACGATATTGCTAAGGCCCTCAAAAAGGACAAGACCGCTGTCTACCGCTCCCTTCAGAAGCTTTTAACCTGCGGACTCATCTCAAAGACCAAGAAGACGTATGAGAAAAGACCCAGCTATAACTACCTATATCAAGCTGTAGACTTAAGAATCGTAAAAAAACGTCTGAGAGAGGATCTGGAGCGCTGGTATATCACCGCCGAAAACCTCATTGAAAATCTGGATCAGTTCATTGAAGAGGGAACGCTTTGAGGGAGGCCGTTCATGCGGATCTGTATGGTGACCTCGGAGTTCCCTCCTAAATGGGGCGGTGTGGGTAATGGGGTCTACTTTCAGGCAAAGGTCTTCGCTGAGAGGGGCTATAAAATAACGGTTATCACCAGAAAGCAACTGAAAGGTATGAAGCCCCTTGATGTACACCCCAACGTTAATGTGGTTGAGGTGGACTGGCTGAAGCTTCCCATGTTCTTCACAACTTCCTTTGGGGATCACGCAGTGAAGGAGATATTGGAGAGGGGAGAAGATTACGATGTAGTTCACGTCCACTCCAACATGACCCTCCTCAGGAGAAAACACTATGGGAGCCTTCCTTACCCTATAGTTTCTACGCTTCACGGGACATGGAAAGGGGAGAGGCAGGAGCTGAAACTCTCCTATATCAACCCTACCTCCCTCCAGTCCCTTAACGACCTAGCGATAATGGTTATCTCCCCTCTATTTGACAAATATGAGGATTACGCCATAGAGCTTTCCAACGCCGTAATAGTTGAGAGCCTCTCAGAGGAAGAGGCGGTAAAGAGGAGGGGTGTTGAGAACATCTACGGCAGGATGTACAGGGTCCCGGCAGGTGTTGACATCGGCTCCTTCAGACCTGGGAACCGCGACGAGAGGGTCTTTGAGAAATACTCAATCATGGGTGAGCTGAAGCTGCTTACCGTGACAAGACTGGCCGGAAGGAAGGGTATGGACCTACTCCTCGATAGCTTCGCGAGGGTGAAAAGGGAGGTAGATGGTGCGGTCCTTGTGGTTGTGGGGGAGGGGCCCCAGGAGAAGAAACTTAAAAGACTGGTTCGTCGTCTTGGAGTTGAAGAGGCAGTGTATTTTCTCGGGTCCGTTCCCTTCGAAGACTTAAAGAGGCTCTACGCCACCGCTGACCTCTTTGTTTTCCACTCCCGGTGGGAGGGGCAGGGTCTTGTCATACTTGAGTCCATGGCCTCCGGGACACCGTGCGTGAGCAGCAATGTGGGGGGGGTCAGGGAGATGATAAGACAGGGGGTTGACGGCTATTATGTGGATGTAGGGGATACGGCAGGGATGGCCAAGAGAATCGTAGAGCTTCTTAAGAATCCAGAAAGAAGGGAGGAAATGGCCCAATTAGGGATGGAGAGAATAAGAAGCGAATGGTCCTGGCAGAGGATCGCGGAGAGGTATGACGTAATCTATAAAGAAATCATGGACGACGATATCAGCATAAGGGCAGAAGCCGCAAGAGGAAGAAAATAACACAGATGCCAAAAAAATAGATATATCGGAGCTTATTTGCACTGCCATGGACTGGAGAATTCTCTCCGCTCTCATTCTCGTATTTGCTACCATGAGTGCCTCCCTCTGCCTTGAGGAGGAGGAAAACAGTACACCCCCCCTCGAAGGACCGTGGAGCGATATGATTGGCCTGAAGCAGGAGCTCAACTCCCTCTCCAGTCTACCGGTTAAGTACGTTGATTCAACGGAGGATGCTGGAGAGATTTCCGAGCCATCCAAAACACTCTACGTCTTACCCGGCCTTGATTCTCCTCTCACGGGGAAGGAGGTTCTCTCACTGAAGAGCTACGTTGAGGCCGGAGGACATCTCATCCTGGCAGATGACAGCAACATGACAGAACACCTGGTTCGGGCCTTTGGGATATACCTTTGGGCCATGCCTTACAGGCCGGGATGGAGGTACACCGACGACTGGGTCTACAATCTAAGCTTCATAAAAGCTGTGGGGGAGCTTGAGGGTGTTAACTTTACAGTACTGGTCCACAAGCCCATGGGAGTGAACCTGACTGGGGAGGGTGCAATAATGCTCTCCCTTCCACACTACGCCACCATAGAGCTCAACGGGGATGGCAAGGAGAGCTTAGGGGACGCCTTTTTCTCAGTTGCCCCCGTAGCAGTTGAGGTGAGAAGCGAAGGAGGGGGCACCATGCTTTTCGTATCCTCTTCAGGCCTTTTCACCGACAACGTCTTCGATAGCTACGACAATCGGGCCTTTTTAAGGGCGTATTTCGCAAGTATTCTCCCGGGGGGCGGGAGGGTATATTTTGATGACACGAAACAGCTTTTTGGAATTTCCCCGCACAACGTTATTTTAAAAGGGGCGTGATGCTTTGCTGGAGAAGAGATTGAAGAAGGTGAAGGAGGGGCTTGAAGAGAGTGCAGAGGTTAAAAGGAGGCTTTCTGACTGCTGTGCGGAGACCATTCTAATGATCGCCGAGGCGGTTTCCGAGACTCTCCGGGGAGGAGGGAAGGTCATACTTTTCGGAAACGGCGGGTCAGCCGCCGACGCCCAACACATCGCTGCTGAGCTCATGGGGAAGTATCTCAAAGATCGCTCCCCGCTCCCAGCTATCTCCCTAACCGTGAACACCTCCTCCCTGACGGCAATAGCGAATGACTACTCCTACGATGAGGTCTTTCTAAGGCAGCTTAAAGGAATCGCCAAGGAGGGAGACCTGGTATGGGGTATCTCAACGAGCGGCAATTCCCCCAACGTGGTGGAGGCTCTGAAATGGGCCAGGAAAAAGGGGCTTAAAACCGTCGGTTTCACTGGGGAGGGAGGAGGGGGGATGAAAGAGTACTGTGACATCCTCCTTGCTGTCCCGTCCAGATCTACACCCAGAATTCAGGAAGCGCATATAACCGCCGGCCACATAATCTGTGAGCTTATTGAGGAGGACATCTTCGGGGGCGGTGATTGATTGGAAAGAACTGTTGAAGAGGGGAACAAACGGAGGAAGGAAAAGAGCGCCAGACGCGCCGTCTTTCTGGACCGCGACGGCGTTCTAGCTGAGGAGGTGGGTCACCTTCACCGCGTGGAGGACTTGAAAGTGATTGAAGGAGCCCCAGAGGCCCTTCGAATCTTAAAAGAACTTGGTTATGCTCTAATTATCGTGACAAACCAGGGCGGTATAGCTAAGGGAATGTACGGCGAAGAGGACTTCTGGAACGTCACCGAAGAACTTCAGAGAAGGCTGGGCGTGCGCTTTGACGGGGTCTATTTCTGTCCCCACCATCCCGAGGGGAGCATAGAGCACTTAAGGATGGAATGCCGTTGCAGGAAACCCTCCCCGGGGATGATACTCAAGGCGTGCGAAGAACACAAACTAGACCCGGGGAAGTCGTGGCTCATAGGGGACCATGTGAAGGACATACAGGCGGCTCGAAGGGCAGGTGTTTGGAGGACCATCCTTGTTATGACTGGCTACGGAAAGGATATGCTGAGGAGATATGTGGAAGGAGAGGTCTCCCTCACCTCTGAGACACCCCATTATTTCGCCCAAGACATCCTCTTCGCTGCGAAATTCATACGCCTGGTTGAGGAAAAGGGGGACCCCATAGAAGTAGCCCAGGCACAGAAAAGTGAGGTGAGAAAGAGGGCAAAGCTTTAGGAGCCCCCTGATTTCTCTCTTCACCTCCACTCTTCACCCCCCGCCCGGGGAGTTCCGCTTCCCTCAAGTTGGCAGAAAGGCATGGGGGCCAAATACCCTCTTTTGCATAGAAGATTTATAAAAGATTACTTTTAATTGTATTATTGTTCAAAGGGTGAGGTTCAAGATGTCCCCTCAGGAGAGCCTTATAGCCAAAACAACAGTTAAATTCCTCTGGAAGGTAGGGAAAAACGGAACCTGGTTAACCCCGGGGAACTGGAAAGAGGGCATTATAAACCTTACTTCTGAGAGGATAATCATAGCAGAGGGACATATCTGGCACGAGATATTTCACAACCAGATATTAAATCTGGGAAGCTACGGGAAATTCACCCCCATGGAAGGAGATCTGGCAGACCCCATTGTCTTCGCGGAAGGGATGGATTATTACCTAACACTTATAAAACTACCAGACGCTATAAGGGAGAGGTTTCTTGCCCTCTCTGCACTTGCCATTATCAGAGGTTCAAAAAAGCTTAAGGTCTCAGAGAGAGGTAAGAGGTTTCCAGCCTACCTGGAGCTGAACGGGGGAGGGATTAGGCTCTACGCCAGGAAGGAAAAAGGACTTAGCCACTTAGGCATAATAGATTCCTTAAGACCCCTCAGAAGTATCCCCGAGAAGAGGGTTGTAAAAACAAGGGATGAGAGGGGAGAGAGATATTTTCTTCTGGTGGGTCCCACCCCGCATCTGGATCTCCTCCTGTACGCAATGGAATGGGCTCGGGTTAATCCCCTAAGGAGGCTGAGCGAACTCCACTGGAGGATCCTGAAGGAGCTTGACAGAAGCTCTCTGACGACGGAGAAGCTCTCCCAGAACATCGGAGAGAACTCCCTTCAAATCTCGAAGGCATTATACGACCTTCTCTTTCTCGGCCTTATAGAAATGTCCTCCACAAGGAGCCACTACCGCCTGAGCAGACGGGGAAGGCTTGCCCTTGAGCTTACCTAGATCTCCTCAGCCCTTCTTACCCAATTTTCTCTCCTTTTCAAGCTCCCTGAGCACCTTCCTCTTAATCTTCCCAGACTGGGTTTTGGGAAGCTCTTTAACGAACTCTATCTCCCTGGGGTATTTGTAAGGGGCCGTCCTCTCCTTAACGAACTGCTGTATCTCCCTAGCCAGTTCATCTGATGGCTCATACCCCTCGTTCAGTATTATGAAGCTCTTCACTATAACCCCCCGTACGGGGTCCGGAGAGGCAACAGCGGCGGACTCAAGAACCGCCGGATGCTCGTTCACCACGGATTCCACTTCAAAGGGTGAGACCCTGTAACCTGCAGTCATGATAAGATCATCCCCTCTTCCTGAGAACCAGTAGTAGCCGTCCTCGTCGGTATAGAGCGTGTCTCCGGTCAGGAACCACCCCTTCTTGAAGCACTCGGCGGTCTTCTCAGGCTTATTCCAATATTCTTTGAAGAGGCCGGGGTCGTCCGCCCTCACTGCTAGAGTGCCCTCTTTATAGGGTCCAAGGGGATTTCCCTCATCATCCACGATGGCACAGACATGTCCCGGCTGCGGGCGGCCACAAGACCCGGGTTTGATGGGCATTCCCTCCATGTTCGACAGGTAGACCATGATCTCCGTCATACCTATACCATCCAGAATGTCTACTCCAAAACGCTTCTTCCACTCCTTCACAACCTCGGGGTTTAGGGGCTCTCCAGCGCTTATGCAGTGCCGCAGGACGAGATCATACCTCTCCTCGGCCCCATCCACTGCAAGAAACATTCTATACGCCGTGGGGACGGAGGCTAGGTTGGTCACCTGATATCTCTCCAGGAGTTCAAACCATCTCTCCGGTACGAACCGTCCATCGTAGAGGAGCACAGACACCCCCCACCGCCACGCGTAGAGGAAGCCGTTTCCGAGAGGGTATATCCAGTTAAGAGCACCTGTGTGGGCGAAGATGTCGTCCTCTTTGTAGGCAGCCCAATAGAGGGCGCTCGGGTCGTTTGCGGGTACCCATCGGTGGAGATGGACCGCCCCCTTGGGCATCCCAGTTGTACCGGAGGTATAACAGAAGAATGCCATATCATCGGAGCGGGTCTTCTCCACCTCCAGCTTGGTTGACGCCCCCTTCATCAGGTCATCGAAGTGAAGTTCACCGGCCGAGGTACCCCCCTCCCCCACAATTATTATGTTCTTCAGCGTTGGGCACTTCTCCGCAATCTTTCTCACCTCATCTGCATATTTGGTGTGCACCACCACAAGTTTTGAGCCGGAGTCGTTTATCCTGTACTCCAGCTCCTTTGCTTTGAACATAATAGACGCCGGTATAGGGACCGCCCCTATCTTCACTCCGCCGAGGAATATCTGCTGGAACTGGGGAATGTTAGGCAGGACCATAAGGTAGCGGTCACCCTTTAAGACCCCAAGCTCTTTCAGTACGTTGCCAAATTTATTGGAGAGGTGAGAGTACTCCCAGAAGGTATATTTCTCCCTCTTTCCCTCTTCGTTCTCCCAGTACAGTGCCACTTTGTTCTTCTTGTGGGGGTCCTTTGCATGCTTGTCCACCACATCCTGCCCACTCCGGTATATCCCACTTCCATTTGCTGAACTCCTTCTCATAATCCATAACCTTCACCATGAAATCACCTTCCTACGCTTCTAATTCCATTCAAAACCGCTGGGGGTGGAGGTGGAGTTCTCACACCCACATAACAGGACAGGAATGGAGG
>NJDV01000027.1 GCA_002254765.1 Thermoplasmatales archaeon ex4484_36
GGGAAGATAAGGGTACTTTTGATGGACGATCAGGAGGCTGTTCTTGACAGCACCTCCCTTCTCCTTAAAGAACTCGGCTTTGAGGTGGAGACTGCGAGGAACGGCCAGGAGGCCATAGAAAGGTACAAGAGGGCACTTGAGGAGGGGGAGGCTTTTCACGCTGTGGTCATGGACCTCACAGTCCCGGGTGGAATGGGGGGGAAGGAGGCAATAAAAAGACTGAAGGAGATCGATCCCAACGTCAGGGCCATAGTCTACACGGGCTATTCCAACGACCCCATCCTCTCCAGCTTCAGAGAATACGGCTTCAGCGGAGCGCTGAAGAAGCCCTTCAAAGCCCTTCAAAATAGAGGAGCTTATAACGGAGATCAAAAGAGTCGCCGGGGAGTCGATGGGATAAGATCCCCTAAGCGCCGGCAAGTAGCGAGGATTACCTGAGAAGCCCCGCCAGGACCTCCTCCGCTGCGCTGTGGGGGTCCAGCTCCCCGTCGGTTATCCTCCTCACAAGCTCTCCCACGCTCTCCCGAAACCTCCCCTCGTCGTATATCATTTTCTTAAGGCGCCCCATCACAATCTCCACCAGCTCGGTCTCGTACCTCCTTCGGCGCCTCCTCTCAAGCTCGCCTGTATCTTTCAGCATCTGAAAGTGATTCTCAACCTCTACCAGGAGCTCATCTACTCCCTCCCCCTCGGTGGCAGAGGTGCAGACCACCGGAACCATCTTTTCGGATATCTCCATCATGCTTTTCAGCTCGTTTACAGTGCTGTCCGCCCCGGGGCGGTCGGACTTGTTCACAACGAATATGTCAGCGATCTCCATAAGACCCGCTTTTATTGTCTGGATGAAATCCCCCAGCCCGGGCACCAGGACGACCACAGTCGTGTCCGCTATCCTGATGACGTCCACCTCAGCCTGTCCCACCCCCACGGTCTCAACGATGATAATGTCCTTCCCCGAGGCATCCAGTATCTCAACAGCGTCGTATACAGCCCCCGAGAGCCCCCCCAGCTTCCCCCGGGTACCCATGCTTCTTATGAAGACCTCACCATCGGATGCCAGAGGGTTCATTCTCACACGATCTCCCAGAAGGGCCCCTCCAGTGAAGGGGCTCGTTGGGTCCACGGCGACTATTCCCACACTTTTTCCCATCTCTCTGTACTTGAGCGCCATCTCACAGATGAGTGTGCTCTTTCCCACCCCCATAACCCCAGTGACACCAATGACGTGAGCCCTCCCCGCCCGGGGATGGATTATCTCCATGGCCTCCTTCAGACTCTCGGAGCCTGACTCAGCCAGAGATATCAGCCTTGCAATGGCCCTTCTGTCGCCCCGAAGGGCTCTCTCCGCTAGCTCTCTCATCTCTTCACGTTCCGTCTAATGTATTCAACAATCTCGTTAAGTGGGGTCCCCGGTCCGAAGACCTCATCCACCCCCGCCGCTTTCAGCTTTGGTATGTCCTCCGGGGGTATGATCCCGCCCCCTATCACCAATATGTCATCCACCCCCCTCTCCTTCAGCAGCCTGACCACCTCGGGGAAGAGAGGAAAGTGGGCCCCCGAGAGGGCGCTTAAGCCTATGACGTGGGCGTCCTCCTGTATCGCCGTCTCCACTATCATCTCCGGGGTCTGATGAAGCCCGGTGTATATCACCTCCATCCCCGCATCCCTCAGGGCTCTAGCCACCACCTTTGCCCCCCTGTCGTGTCCGTCAAGCCCCGGCTTTGCCACAAGCACCCTTATCTTTCTCTCCACGATATCACCTCAGAATATTATGGGCTCCTTATACACTCCGAAGACCTCTCTCAGTACGTCTGTGGTCTCACCCAGCGTAGCGTAGCTCTTCACGCAATCTAAAATGTAGGGCATCAGGTTCTCATCCCCTTCCGCCGCCCTCTTCAGCCTACTTAGGCTCTCCCTCACCTTGGAGGAGTCCCTCCTCTCCTTAAGCCTTCTCAAGCGCTCTATCTGCCTCCTCTCTCCCTCCTCATCCACCCTCAGGATAGGAATGTCTATCTCCTCATCCATGACATAGCGGTTGACCCCCACGATCACCCTCTCTCCCCTCTCCACCTCCTGCTGATACCTGTAGGCGCTCTCTGCGATCTCCCTTTGGAAGAAGCCCTTTTCAATAGCAGGGATAACCCCACCGAGCTCCTCTATCCTGTCAAAGTACCTCTGCGCCTCCTCCTCCATCCTCTCGGTGAGCCACTCCACATAGTAGGAGCCTCCCAGCGGATCCACAGTGTCGGTCACGCCGCTCTCGTAGGCAATGATCTGCTGGGTCCGGAGGGCTATCCTCACCGCCTTCTCCGAGGGGAGGGCTAAGGCCTCATCCAGTGAGTTCGTGTGAAGGGATTGAGTCCCTCCCAGCACCGCCGCCAGGGCCTGCAGCGTCACCCTTATCACGTTTATCTCCGGCTGCTGGGCGGTCAGGCTACAGCCTGCAGTCTGCGTGTGAAAGCGCATCCAGAGCGATCTCTCCTTCTTCGCACCAAGCTCCTTCATACCCCGGGCCCAGAGCCTTCTCGCGGCCCTAAACTTGGCTATCTCCTCAAAGAAATTGTTGTGAGCGTTGAAGAAGAAGCTCAGGCGCGGGGCGAACTTGTCGATATCGAGGCCCCTTGAGATGGCAGCCTTCACGTATTCAAAGCCGTCCGCCAGGGTGAAGGCCAGCTCCTGCACGGCGGTAGCCCCCGCCTCCCTTATGTGGTATCCGCTTATGCTTATGGTGTTCCACTTCGGCACGTACTTCATGCCATACTCTATTGTGTCCACAATAAGCCTCATGCTGGGCTCCGGGGGGAAGATGTAGGATTTCTGGGCAATGTACTCCTTGAGTATGTCGTTCTGTATGGTGCCCCCCAGCTTCTCCTTGGGTATCCCCCTCTTCTCCGCCGCCGCGATGTACATGGCCCAGATGATGGCTGCGGGGCCGTTTATGGTCATAGATGTGGTTATTTTATCCACCGGTATGTCCTTAAACAGGATCTCCATATCCTCTAAGGAGGAGACGGCAACCCCGCACTTTCCGAACTCTCCTTTAGCCATGGGGTGGTCGGTGTCGTAGCCGTAAAGGGTGGGGTAATCAAAAGCAACGCTGAGGCCCGTCTCCCCGTGGGCTAGAAGGTACTTGAACCTCTCGTTGGTCTCCTCAGCGGTGCCGAAGCCGGAGAACTGTCTGAAGGTCCAGAGCCTACCCCGGTACATGGTGGCGTGTATCCCTCTTGTGAAGGGATACTCCCCGGGGAAGCCTATGTCCTCGCTGTAGTCAAGATCCTCTATGTCAAGGGGCGTGTAGAGCCTTTTCACCTCGATCCCGGAGAGGGTCCTGAAGCTCTCGGCTCTCTCGGGCCTCTTCTTCAACCACTCCTTCACCCTCTCCTGGTTCCATCTCCTCTCCCGCTCCCTGATACTCTCAAGCTCTTTCCGGTCATACATGTCCTCACCACCTTCAGAAGTCTATTCCTCTTCTGGCAAGCACACCCTTCTGGAAGGGGTGCTTCACCTCCACCATCTCCGTCACCAGGTCCCCCTTCTCGATGATCTCCTCCCGGGCGTATCGCCCGGTGAGAATCAACTCAACGTGAGGGGGCTTCATCTCTATAAGCTCTATCACGTCCCGGAGAGACAAAAGGCCGTAGTCCACCGCCACGTTCACCTCATCTAAGATCACCACATCCCACTCCCCCCCCTTGATTATCTCCTGAGCCCTCCGAAGTCCCTCCCTTGCCAGCCTCACATCCACCTCCTCGGGGTCACCCTTCCTGACGAACTCGTCCCTTCCGAACTGCTCTATCCTGAAGTTCTCCATCTCCTCAGTTGCCGCCACCTCACCGTATCTGCGCCCCTTCATGAACTGGATCATATAGACCTTAAGGCCCTGGCCGGCGGCCCTAAGCCCCAGTCCCACCGCCGCCGTGGTCTTGCCCTTCCCCTCCCCCGTGTACACCTGGACAAAGCCCTTCTTAAGTCTCATGTGGGACATTAAACGCCGTTGTGAATTATAATTTTTTCTACTCCTCCCAGAACCCTTCTCGGAACTCCACCCCCCTTCCCTTCCCCCGCAGATCCAATTTATGAAGCTCTGGGGAAGGCGGCCGGTGGAGAAGCGAAGTGGGCCCGGGGCGGGGTGTGATGCTGCTCAAAAAACCGGGGAGGGAAAGTTTTATTTTTCCTCCTCTCTTTTTAAAAGACCATGTCAGCCGAGATGAGTGAAAGATGGGATATGATAAGGAGCGCTGCCAGAGAATTTGCTGAGAGGGAGATAAAGCCCTTCGCCAGGGAGCACGATGAGAGAGGCGAGTTTCCCTGGCCTGTGATGAAGAAGATCGCTGAGGTTGGCTACCTGGGGGCCCTCATCCCGGAGGAGTACGGAGGATCGGGCCTTGATGCGGTAAGCTACCTCATCATAATAGAGGAGATTTCAAAGGTCTGTGCCTCAACGGGCGTTATAACCTCGGTACACAACTCGCTTGTGGCGGGGCCCATCATGAAGTACGGCACAGAGGAGCAGAAGAGGAAATATCTCCCTCAGCTGGCGAAGGGCGAGAGGATTGGAGCCTTCGCTGCTACAGAGCCTGAGGCTGGCTCGGACCTGGGGGCTCTGAAGACCACCGCCGAGAAGAAGGGAGACGTCTACGTTTTAAACGGTCAGAAGACCTTCATAACGTCCGGAAAAGACGCTGGGCTCATAGTGGTCTTCGCCAAGACAGACCCCAAGGCGGGGCACAGGGGCATAAGCGCTTTCCTCGTGGAGAGTCCGAGGGAGGGTTTAGAGGTGGGGAATGTCTTCAACAAGATGGGCATAAACGCCAACGTCGTCACAGAGCTCTACTTCAAGGATGTTGAGGTACCGGCGGAGAACCTCCTTGGGGAGGAGGGGCAGGGCTTCAAGATAGCCTTGAGCTCTTTAGACGGGGGGAGATTGGGCATAGCAGCCCAGTCCATCGGGATAGCCCAGGCGGCCCTTCAGGAGTCAATAAATTACAGGTTCACCGTGGAGGCGGCGATGGCGAAGATGTTCGCTTCCGATACCGCAATGTTCGCCGCAGACAGAGCGGTTCAGATACACGGAGGCTACGGATACATCAAGGACTACACCGTTGAGAGGCTCTTCAGGGATGCCAGGATAACCCAGATATACGAGGGGACCAACGAGGTTATGAGACTGGTAATCTCCGGTGCTTTGCTTAGATGAAGGTCACTCCCCTGATCACTGAAGAAAGAAATTAATAACCCCTTATTAATGCAAGTCCGTTGCCCGGGAGCTTTCGTCTTAAAAAAGAGTGGCGATTAGCCTCTCTCTCCATACTTTTGGGCCTGCTGGCCCCCCCAGTTGTATGGCTTCTTAGATACGTCGTAGACCAGCTCTTTGGATTTATACTCGCTTTAAAAAACCTCCCGGGGAATATGGGATATTACATAATACTGCTACCCGCAGCGCTCCTCTTCCTCCTGTCCTCTCTAATCACCACACATCTGGCTCCGGAGGCCGAAGGGCCCGGGCTGCATGTGGTCATAGCGGCATACTTCAGGCGAGGGGGGAGGTTGAGGCCAAGAACTGCCCCTTCCAAATTTATATCCACCCTTTTAACTGTGGGCACTGGAGCGGCAAATGGACTTGTGGGACCACTCACCCTAATTGGTGCTGGGATCTCCTCCTTTATGGGGAGGAGGATGAAAATAGGCTCATCAGAGCAGAGAACCCTCACCCTCTCCGGTATCGCATCGGTGATATCAGTCTTCCTGGGAGCACCACTTGCAGCTGCCATATTCGCCGTTGAACTGGTCTACGGGAACAGAATACTCTACCGCCGCTTCTTCTATCCCCTCCTCTCCAGCATAACAGCTTTTGTCTTCTCCCTCTTCTTAGGCATAAACTCGCCCCTTTTCATCTCAGGGGAGTCCCCATCCGTCACCCCCATTTCAGCCCTTCTCATCCTCTTAGCCTCCATAATAGTGGTTGCAGTGAACATCCTCTACATTCACCTCTATCAGAAGATTCACAACATCTTCAATGAGCTGCACAGAAGGGTGAAAGAAGCGTGGCTACCCCCCTTCATGGGCTCACTTGCAGCAATCATCCTTCTGCTGCCCCTCTACCCGACCCTGATTAAAATAAACTGTGTGGGCGGAGGGAGGCTCTCTGTAGATGCCCTCCCCGGCGCCCCCACCCTCACTCTCCTTCTCGTGGCCCTTCTCATTATGTTCTCAACTTCTCTCCTCTCCGGCTCCGGTGGGAGCGGAGGGCTGTTTATGCCCGTCTTCACCGTGGGAGCCATCATAGGATACGCCCTCGGTGAGCTGCTTCACCCGGGGGCAGGAGGGTCCTTCATAGCTGCAGGAATCAGTGCATCTCTTTCCACAACCCTCAACGTACCCCTGGCGGCGGCCATAATCTCTATGGAGCTCCTGGGGGAGGGAGCTGCTTTTCCCGCCGCCGTGGGAAGCCTCGCCGGCTATCTCCTTGCCAGAAGGTTCATCATATATCACGAGATAAGGTGGGAAGAGCTGAAGGAGGAGAGCTCGCAGAGAGGCCCGGGATGACATTTTGACAAATGAACAAAAATCTTTATAATATATGTTAAACAAATTATAACCACAGCGGGTAGGAAATACCCAAAAAGGAGGTGAAATAATGAAAAATATGTATAAGTTAGCTACGGCTATCTTCCTGGGCTTCCTCATGGGGGTGGGTTACTCTCTGGCGCTCAACCCCTTTGACTCATCCGATGCCAACGCCGACATGGACGGCGACGGCCTCACCAACGTGGAGGAGTTCGCCGTGGGAACAGACCCCAACAACGCCGATTCCGACTCGGATGGAATGAGTGATGGTTGGGAATACGAATATGGACTGGACCCAACGGACCCCTCCGACGCACACCTTGACTTTGACTACGCCGGTGGAGAGGAGTATGCCTCCTACACAGAAGTCCCCTATCCTTATGACAACCTGGCTGAATATGAGAGGGGCACAGATCCCACAAGCCCCGATACTGATGGTGATGGCATCCTCGACCCCGACGACCCATGGCCACTTGACTACAAGGACGACGGCACCGGTGGGGGCGGGGGCGGAGGTGACAGACCCAACCCCGGACCTCCCATACCCCCTGATCAGGATGATCCCGACAGGGATGGTTTGACGACCAGCTATGAATATCAGATAGGGACCGATCCCTACAACCCCGACACCGACGGGGACGGCCTCATAGACAGCATGGAGATCCTTCTCGGATATGACGCCAACGACTGGGATTCCGACAACGACGGTCTCATGGATGGGAATGAACTGGGAGAGCAGGGAGGCTCAACAAGTGGGCTCATAGTTGACACGGACAGCGACGGAATATAAAGTAATAACGCGCAAAGGGTTCAGTCGGAGGCAGTCCGATCAGAGATCAAACGGTGTTAGAAGAACCCTTCTTACTTAAAAACGCCACTCACTCCGCTATATTTAGCGAAAGGGATGGGAGATTAGATTTCCCTTCCCTTAACCCTTGTTATTATGATCCCGCCATCCTTGAAGATTATCCACCTTATCCTGTCACCATCCTTCAGTCCGAACTTCTCAACCACAATCTTCGGCACGGTGGTCCTTCTCCGGGAGCCCCTGATGGTGAGGGCTGTCTCCTGTATCGCCTCCACGTCGTCTAAGTCTATCTTCATTTTTTCACCAAAAGGTGTATGTCTCTTTTGGTATTTTAATTTGGTTGAGTACCAAACCCCTTTGGTAGTTTTTCATCTGTTATCAAACTCTGTACTCATATCGCTACCTTTAAATACCTTAATTAGATATCATTAAATGTCATTAAGGATTATTAAGGTCCGGAGGTGTCCCGATGGCTGAGAAGAAGGGCAAGAAGAAGTCCAAGTATACAACCGTTTCCATCCCCACCCCCCTCTACAAGAAGATAAAGAAGAGGATCGAGGAGACTGGCTTCACATCAGTCTCCGACTACGTCACCTACGTTCTCAGGGAGGTCCTGGCAAGCCTAGAAGAGGAGGAGAAGGAGGAGGCCTTCACGGAAGAAGAGGAGGAGAAAGTGAAAGAGAGACTCAGGGCCCTTGGATATCTGGATTGAGGTGATGGCATGGACCATCTGGATGAACTTGAGAGCAGAAGCATATACATAATCAGGGAGGCCTACAGGCAGTTCAAGGACATAGCTGCCCTCTGGAGCATAGGGAAGGACTCCACCACCCTGGTCTGGCTCATAAGAAAGGCCTTCTATGGGAAGGTGCCCTTCCCCGTAGTTCATATAGACACCTCCTACAAGTTCAAGGAGATCTACGCCTTCAGAGAAAAGTGGGCCAAGGAGTGGAACCTGAAGCTCATTGTGGGAAGGAACGAGGAGGCCATAAAAGCTGGCATGGGACCGGAGAGGGGAAAGCTTCAGTGCTGCACCGCCCTGAAAACCGATGCACTTAAGATGACAATAGACAAGTACGGCTTCAAGGCACTTCTTCTGGGAATAAGGAGGGACGAGCACGGTATCAGGGCCAAGGAGAGGTACTTCTCACCGCGGAACAGGGAATTCCAGTGGAACTATAAAGACCAGCCTCCGGAGCTCTGGGACCAGTACAAGACGAAGCAGGAGGGTGAGGAGCACATAAGGGTCCACCCGCTCCTTCACTGGACGGAGCTTGACATATGGAACTACATCAAAAGGGAGGGCATCCCCGTGGTGGAGCTCTACTTCGCCAAAGGGGGCAGGAGATACAGAAGTATCGGCTGCGAGCCCTGCTGCAGCCCCATACCCTCGGATGCAGACACCATTGACAAAATCGTCGAGGAGCTCAAAACCACAAAGATTTCGGAGAGGTCAGGAAGGGCCCAGGACAAGGAGAGGGCCTACATGATGCAGAAGCTTAGGGCGTTGGGGTATATGTGAGGGGTCTCAGATGAATTTCAGAGAAACCCGCCTCAGGAGCCTAGTGAAGACCCTCTCCTGGAGGGCGCTGGCCACCCTCACCACCATGGGGCTCGTCTACCTCTTCACCGGTGAGGTCATAATCGCCGTGGAGGTGGGCGCCCTGGAGGTTGTTGCCAAGCTCCTTCTGTTCTTCCTCCACGAGAGGGTGTGGAACCTGATATCGTGGGGAAAGAAAGTGGCTGAAGGAGAGTGAATAAAGATGGAGAGAGAGCATCTCAAACTGGTGATAGTCGGGCATGTAGACCACGGAAAATCCACCCTCATAGGGAGACTCTTCTACGACACTGACAGCCTCCCCCGGGAGAAGCTGGAGGAGGTCAGGCAGATATGCGAGGCTCTGGGAAGAGAGCTTGAATTCGCCTTCGTCATGGACCACCTGGAGGAGGAGCGAAGCCAGGGGATAACGATAGACACCGCCCAAACATTCTTTAAGACCGCAAAAAGGGACTACGTGATCATAGATGCCCCCGGGCACAGAGAGTTCACCAAGAACATGATAACGGGAGCCTCCCAGGCGGAGGCTGCCATACTCATAGTAGACGTCTCCGAGGGGGTGCAGGAGCAGACCCGCCGTCACGCCTACATACTGAGCATGCTGGGCCTAAAACAGGTTATTGTGGTCCTCAACAAGATGGACCTTGTTGGGTACTCCGAGGAGGTCTTCGAGAAGGTGAGGGGACATACACTGGATTTCCTCAAACGCATTGGGATCAACCCCACCTACGTGATACCCATCTCCGCAAGGGAGGGGGACAACGTCGCCTCAAGGTCGGAGAGGATGCCCTGGTACACGGGCCCCACAATCCTTGAGGCCTTAGACACCTTCAAGAAGACCGAGAGGAGGGATGGGGGCCCCTTAAGGTTCGCCGTCCAGGACGTCTACAACATAGAGGGAAAGAGAATCATAGTGGGAAGGGTGGAGGCGGGGACCTTAAGGAGGGGGGATGAGATAGTGATTCTCCCCACGGGAGAGAGGACACGGGTGAAGAGCATAGAGGAGTTCATGCGTGAAGGGGTTGAGGAGGCACCCCCGGGGAAGAGCACAGGGATCACCCTAGAGGACAAGCTCTTCGTGGACAGGGGGCAGATCCTCTGCAGGCTTGAGGAGGAGACACCGAAGATGGTAAGTGAGGTGAAGGGGAGCATCTTCTGGATGAGCTCCGAGCCCCTGCAGGTGGGGGAGAGCGTGATCTTCAAATGCTCCACCCAGGAGGCACCCTGCAGGGTTGAGGCCATAGAGAGGAGGATAGACTCCTCCACCTTAGAGGTGATCGAGGAGAGCTCCAGCAGGCTTGAGAATAGGGAGGTGGGGGAGGTCACCCTCTCCTTCGCCTCCCCTGTCATCGTGGAGGATTTCAATGTGACCCCGGAGCTCGGAAGATTTGTGATAGAGAAGGAGGGCAACATCTCCGGGGGAGGGATAATAACGAGACTTGAGGGGTGATCGTGTGATAACAGTGATAGCGATAGATGCCCTGGAGTACACCCTGGTTGAGGAGTTCAACATGAGGAATTTAAAGCAGGATTACTACGGAAGAACGGACATAAGCGAGTTCTCAGAGCCCAGGACCATGGTCCTTTGGAGCTCCTTCATGACGGGGGAGAACAGGGAGGCCGAGATACTGGCCAAGGGGGATAAGGAGATGTGGAACACGAGAATCCCCCACGAGGAGACCTTCTTCTCCCACTTCAAGAATCCCTTTGTTCTGGACCTCCCGGGGTACAATTACGATCTGGAGCAGCACCGCAGGGAGAGGGAGCTTCTGAAGGAGTTCTTCGAAGAGAAGGACGAGGAGCGCAAGAGAGAGGTTAGGAGGAAGTACAACGAGAACGCCTTCGCCCACCACAGGAGGGTGAAGGAGAGGTTTTTTGAAGCCTTGGAGGGGGATTACGATTTCGTCCTGGGCTACTTCAGCGTGGCGGACGTGATAGGTCACCTGAACTTCGGAAACAGATCCCTCATGAAGATGATATACAGGGACCTGGACGATATAGTCTCCCGGGTGGAGGGCAAGAAAATAGTCCTCTCCGACCACGGCATGAAGGCCGTTGGGGCCTTCGGGGACCACTCCGATTACGGCTTCTGGAGCACCAACTTCCGAGACCTGGGGAGGCCCAGGATAACGGACTTCAAAAGGATTGTACTTCAGGAGGCCCTAGGCGAATAGGGCGTGCTGAAGAAGTATCCTCAGCCCTATCAGGATGAGGATCACTCCCGCTACCGCCTGAAGGCTCCCCTCAAAATGTCTCTGGGCCGCCCTGCCGAAGTGAAGCCCGAAGAGGCAGAGGAGGAATGTCACCACCCCTATGATGGCGGCGGGGAGAAGAACAGGGACGCCCAGAAAGGAGAGGGTGGCCCCCACAGCGAAGGCATCCAGTTTTTGTGCTAGCAATACTGATAGCGCCCCTTGCCGTTATGAACGGCAGCAAGGGAGAGGGGGGAGAGAGGGGCCCTGGGGAGACCATTCTCTACGTTGACGACGACGGGGGCTCCACCTACACATCCATACAGGACGCGGTGGACGATGCGGGGCCGCACACCACCATTGTGGTGAACCCCGGCAGCTACGGTTCGGTGGAAATCCGCGATAAAAGTGACCTCACCATTGAGGGGAACGGCTCAAGTTACGAAGACGTTATAATAGCTGCGGGCTTTTCCACGAACCCCTCCTTTGCCATTTCCCGCTCCACAAACATAACAGTGACTGGCGTCACCGTCAGTTTGAGCCTGAGCTCCTATGCATTCTACGTCTCCCGTTCTGACAACGTCTCAATAATAAGGGTTGAATGCGGGAATCTGAACAGTGCACTGGGAATTTTTAATCGGGTGGCTTATGTTGAACATCACGGGGGAGAACTCAACCTTCATTCGCGGTAGCGGGTGCTGGAACGTAACGTTCTCCAGCCTGGGTGGAATCGTTAAGAACTACATGGTTGAGCTCTTCAGCGGCGAGGTGAAGCTTATAGGAATTGACCTCCCCGTTCTCCGTCTACTCAGGGGCAAGGCTTTCTCTGGAGCTCCAGAGGTTCGTCTTCGTAAGGGACGAGAGCAACACCACAGCGATAGAGGGAGCTGACCTGCTCCTCACCGTGGATGGGGAAGAGCTGTACTCAACCGAGCATTATGGAGGGACAGACGGTAAGTCCGACGGTAACGGGAGGTTCCTCCTCTACCTTGTAAAGAGGCTCTTTGACGGCACCAACACCTCAGTATTTCCACAAAACGACATCAGAGTCTGGTACGGCGGTGGGGATGTGGAGAGGGAGGTGGTCCTATCCAGTGT